>DATEEV010000041.1:0-6122 GCA_035281005.1 Microthrixaceae bacterium
GAAGCCCGAGGCACCCACGATCCCGACGGAGGTCATCCGCCGACCTTAGCAGATCGGATGCACGATCATGCAAGCTCATGCATAAACATGACGGCTGCGGCCGACCATCCTCAGGCCGTCCGGAAGTCGCGGGGGCACGACCACCCCGAGCTGCTCGAAGATCGCATCACGTGACGCCATCCATCCCGCCCGCTCGGCGTCCCAGGCCGCAGTGATCGCGCACAGGGCATCCAATGAGCGCGCGGCCTCGAAGATGCTGCTGCGCTCGAACGCAGCGGCGGTCGCGTCGAGGAGCGCAAGCCGTCCCGCTGGCACCTCACCCATCTGCGAGAGCGCGAGCCCTCGGACGCGTCGCAGCAGCGGGACCACGAAGGTCAACTCGCCCTCGCCCTCGGCCAGCAACCCGTCGACGAGGTCGAGCACTTCTTCGGACCGGCCGACCGCGAGCAGACACTCGAACGACTCGACCCGAGCGAGCTGCGCGTCGGCATCGGCGTGGAGGCGTGTGTGCTCCGCGGCCGCCCGCTCGTAGCGCTCGTATGCGTCGTCGATCTCACCGGCGCGCAGTGCCGCCCGAGCGAGCAACGCCGCGGCGAAGGCGACGCCGTGCTCGTCGCCTGCTCCCCGCCACACCTGCTCCGCTCGCCGGACACGCGCCGCGCCCAGGTCGACCTGGCCCTGATCGATCAGGATCTCGCCGACGCCGAAATCGCCGAACGCGGCGTCGACGACCATCCCCGCGCGAGTGCTTGCCTCGGTCGCACGGTCGTAGAGGGCGAGCGCCTCGTCCCAACGTCCCGCCCAGTAGGCGATGCCTCCCATGTTGTTGAGCACCGCGGACTGACCGAACAGGTCGCCGAGCTGCTCGAAGATCTCGAGTGCCCGCTGACCGGCCGCGCCGTCGGTGTCGAGCCCGGCCTCGACGAGCGCAACCTCCAGGGTCTGATACGCCCGGGCCAGCGCCGGGAGCTCCTCCGTTCGCTCCGCGAGCTCGATCGCCGCACGGCTGAGGCGCATCGCGTCGGCCAGGCGGCGTTGCCGCATGCGGATGGTGGCGAGGCCGGCGAGCAGGCGGGCGCGCTGTCGGACCGACTCCGGAGCCTCGTCGTCACCGACGACCCGCAGACCGCGGTTGGTCCACCGCACCGCCGAGACGAACCGACCGGCGCGCTCGGCAACGATGGCGTGACGCTCGAGCAGTCGGGCCTGTTGGACCGGCTCGTCACCGAGGTGGCGGCGGGCCGCCGTCAACGCCTCCTGGGCACGATCGAACTGTCCTGACTTGTCGCAGGCGTCGCCGAGTCGCTCCCAGACCGCCGCGAGCTCGGGCTCGGGGGGCGACAGGCTCGAAGCGACATCGAGCGCACGGCGGTAGAAGCGGGTCGCGTCGTACGCGGCATAGCGCGCGAGCGCCCGGTCGCCGGCGATCGTCGAGTAGCGCCAGGCCTGGTCCGCCATCCCCGCTCGGTGGAAGTGCAGCGACAGGGACTCGGCTCTCGACTCGGTCTCACCCGCCGACTCCTCGATCCGATGGGCAACCCGCGAATGCAGCTCGCGGCGGAGCCGGTAGGGCAGGCCGCCGTACGCGGCATCGCGGACGATCTCGCGGCGGAACCGCAGATAGCCGTCATCCTCCGCTTCGAACAGCACTCCGAGACGGCGCCACGTGTCGGGCTCTGGCATGGCGACCGATTCGGGCAGCACGGCGTTCATGAGGTCCGGGTGGAAGGTGACACCGAGCAGCGATGCCCGGCGGACGAGTGTGCGGTCGTCCGGATCGAGTCGATCGATCGCCGCCACCGCGGCGCTCTCCACCGAGTCGGGGAGCTCGTCGTCGTCGTGGGACGCGGCATCGAGCAAGTCGCGGAGGAACTGCGGGTTCCCGCCGCTGCGGTCCACCACGAGCTCGAGGGTGCCGGGCGTCAGCGGTTCGGATGCGCTCGCGAGCAACGCGAGCTCGACGGCGTCGGTGCGATCGAGTGGAGTCAGCTCGAGCCGAAGCGCCGACTCGACCCCCGAGCGGGGCACGAATCCGCCGCGGCCATCTTGGCGCATCACACACAACAGCCACGCCCGCGACGTCGCATCGGCGGCGAGATGATCGAGCAGCACACACGACGCCTCGTCCATCCAGTGGGCGTCGTCGAACTCGAACATCGCGGGCCCGTCGATCACCGCCTCGAGGAACGAGCCCACGACCTCGCAGAGCTTCTCGCGGAGGACGTCGGAGTGCAGCTCGTCGACTTCCGGGGTCGAGGGCAGGTCGACATCGATGACCAACCCGATCAGGGGCAGCCACGGCTCGAGCTCGGGCGCCCGGGTGGCGACGAGATCGACGAGCCGCCTGGCGACGACTTCCGGAGGGTCCTCCCAGCGAAGCCCTGCGACCTGGCGCAGCGCGTCTCGCCACACCTGGTACGGGGTCGTCGCCGCGTACGACTCGCACATCACGCGGAGCGTCGGGAGGTCGGCGGCTGCGCCACGAAGGTTTTCGACGAGCCGCGACTTGCCGATGCCCGACTCCCCCACCAGGTCGATGAGCCGGCCCACCGACTCGTTCTTCGCCGCATCGAGCGCCTCACGGAGCAGTGCGACCTCGCGATCACGGCCGAACAGGGGGAACTCCTCGCCCGGTCCGTCGACTCGGCGGGCGATCAGGACTTTGCCCACGGCGAACGCCTGCACCGGTTGGGCCTTGCCCTTGACCTTGAAGGGCTCGAGCATCGACGTCTCGAAACCGGTTCCCGCCTCGTCGAGCACCGCCGACGAGGACAGCAGCTGGCCGGGCTCGGCCCTGGCCATCAACCTCGCCGCCAGGTTCACCGTGTCGCCCATCACCGTGTAGGTCCGCCGTTGGGGCGGCCCGACCGGGCCGGCGAACACGGCACCCCGGTTCACACCGATCCGCACAGGCAACCGGAGATCTGACTCGATGACCCGGCCCAACACGAACAGCATCCGCTCCTCGTCGTTGCCCGTGTTGGTCGGCACACCCGCCGACAGGATGATCTTCCCGCCGTTGTCGTCGACATCGGTCGCGAGGAAGCACACCTCCAGCTCGTCGACCGCCTGCTGGACGACGGTCACGAGCTCATGGAGGGCCTCGGCCGCGACGTCCGCACCCTCGTTGGCGATCAGGTCGTCGGTGCCATCGAAGTGAAGGAAGGCGATGGTGGCGACGCGATGTTCCGGCGACTGGTCGAGCGACAGCAGCTGACCCCTCATCCCGACCGGGACCGCGGCGATCGCGACGTCGTCGGGGACCGGGGCCTTCGTGCGCAGGTTCGTGACGTCCGACTCGATCTCGGGCGACCGCAGCAACAACGCGCCGGGCCCGAGCGGCTCCCCGACGAGGCCGGGCTCGAGCGCGGCTGCGGTCGACGGTGTGATCACGATCTGACCGGCGTTCGCCACATGCTCCGCGCCCACGACCGCGCTCGCGGCCGCGCCGGCGACGACCAGCTCACGATGCGACCCTCCGACCACGAAGAATTGCAACGGCCCGGTGTGCACACCCACCGACATCCGAAGGGTGACCCGGGCGCCCGGGAGCTCGATCCGCCCGACCGTCCGCATGGTGCGCTGCATCTCCGCCGCAGCTGCGCACGCGATGCGCTCGTGGCCCGTGCCCTCGAACAGCAACAGCAACGCGTCGCCGCCGAACTTGAGCAGGTGGCCGCCCCACTTGCCGACGACGTCGAGCAACGGTCCGAAGCATCGCTCGATCGCCTCGGTGATGTACTCCGCGCCCTCACGGCCGCGACGGGCGAGTCGCTCGGACAAGGCCGTGAATCCCGACACGTCGACGAAGACGACGGACCCGTCGATCTCGAACTGCTCGGGATCGGTCGATGCCGAGAGCCGCTCGAGCAGGACGCGCGAGAAGAACGGCTCCAGCACCCCCTGCTTTGCCCTCACGGCACGCATGGTCGAGCCAGCGTACCTAGGCCCGCAGTGTGGCGTCGAAGGCAGACTCGACCGCGGCGATCAACCCGGCGCGCACCTCGGCGACGTCGGCGTCGGTGAGCGTTCGATCCGGGGCCTGGAGCCGAATGCCGTAGGCGAGACTCCGCCGGCCGTCGCCCACCTGGGCGCCGCGGAACACGTCGAACAGGGTCACGTCCGCGACCAGGACGTCGGCGCCTCGAAGCACCGCTTCCACGCGGTGGGCGGCCACGTCGTCGGGGACCGCGAACGCGAGATCGATGTCCGCCGTCGGGTAGCGGCTGACCGCCCGGGCCTGGGGCAGGGAGGTGGGGATCGCCAGCAATCGGTCGAGGTCGAGACGTACCCAGGCGACGCGCTCGCTCACCCCGGCCTCGGCTGCGACGATCGGATCGACCTCGCCGACCTCGCCGACCTCGATCGACGACCCCCCGGTCGACGAGCCTGACGCCACGACCGCGACCGTGGCGGCCCGCGTCGGGTGCAGGCCGGCGACCTCCGCCGGCGTGATCTCCGGTACGCCGAGACCGAGGGCCTCGAAGATCGACGCGACGACCTGCACCGATCGTGGGGCTTCCTGGCCACCGAGTGCCACGGCCAGCTCGGTCCATTCGAGGGGCATGTCACCGGCAGCGGGCGGCGCCGCGTAGCAGTGGCCGACCTCGAACACCGACAGCCCCGTCGCCCGGTGCGTGGCGTTGTAGGCGAGCGTTGCCACCAGCCCCGGCAGCAGAGATGTCCGCAGAACCGATTCCTCGGTCACGAGCGGGTTGGCCACGACCACCACGTCCGAACGAAGGCCCCACCGGTCGAGCTCACCCGGCGCGAGGAACGGCGTCGGCGAGACCTCGTCGCATCCCAGGCCGATCAGCACCGAGCGGATCTGCCGACGAGCGACCTGTCTCGGGGTCAACGCCCCTCGGTGGGGCGACGTCGGCAGGGTGCGACCGAGGCGGTCGTATCCGTGACGACGGGCGATCTCCTCGACGATGTCGATCTCGGCGGTCGCGTCGGGCCGCCACGTCGGCAGCGCGACGCGGAGGTCGTCTCCCTCGACGGTCGCGTCGAAGCCGATCGGCGCGAGCAGCGAGGCCATCTCGTCGCGCTCGAGCTCGGTGCCCAGCACCGCGTTGACCCGCTCGGTGCGGACCAGGATCGGGCTGCGATCAGGCAGATTGCCCTCGATCACGAGCTCACCCGGGTGGAGGGTCGCCCCGGCGTCGATCGCGAGCTGGGCGAAGCGTCGCGCAGCCGGCGACGCGACGTCGGGATCGACCCCCTTCTCGAAACGGTTCGACGCCTCGCTGCGCAGGCCGAGACGCTTGGACGTGCGGGTGATCGACACCGGGTCCCACCACGCCAGCTCGAGCAGCACATCAGCGGTCGATTCGGAGATCTCGGTCGACGCACCGCCCATCACCCCGGCGATGCCGATCGCGACGTCGTCACCGTCCGCGATGACCCCGTCGCCCGAAGCGAGCATCCGCGTCGCGCCGTCGAGGGTCTCAATCGTCTCACCGTCGCGGCCGCGCCGAACCCGCAGGCCCGCGCCGGCGACACGAGCCAGGTCGAAGGTGTGGCTCGGCTGGCCGTACTCGAGCATCACGTAGTTCGAGATGTCGACGATCGAGTTGATCGGCCGCATCCCGGACAACGCCAGCCGGCGGGCGATCAGCGGGGCGGACGAACCGATCGTGATGCCGGACAGCACCCTGGCGGTGAACCGGCCACACAGGTCGGGGTCGAGCACCTCGACCCCGGTGAGCTCGGAGGCCTCGGTCCCTGACGTCGGCGGATCGAGATCGGGCAGGACGAACGGCACACCGAGCGCGGCCGCGGCATCGCGTGCGACGCCGATCACCGAGAGGGCGTCGGGCCGGTTCGGCGTGACCGCCAGGTCGAGGAGCGCATCGGCCTCGACCCCCATGGCCTCGGCGAAGCCGGCGCCCACGTCGAGGTCGGCCGGCAGTACGAGGATGCCACCGTGGTCGTCACCGAGCTCGAGCTCCCTGCTCGAACACAGCATGCCGTTCGACCACTCGCCACGGAGCTTGCGGCGGGCGATCTCCATCCCACCGGGCATCTTCGCCCCGACGGTCGCCAGGGGCACCAGGTCCCCGACTTGCATGTTGAACGCCCCGCAGCACACCTGCAGCGCCTCACCGTCGCCGGCGTCG
>DATEEV010000042.1:0-12407 GCA_035281005.1 Microthrixaceae bacterium
GACCACGTTGCAAGGCGTCATCAAGTCCTATGACCCCGTGACCGGCGATGGCATCGTGGTGCGCGACACCGATCTCGCCGACATCGACCTGGCCGCCGGAGCGCTCGAGGGATCGCTCTTCCGCATGGTCCGCCAGGGCCAGCGCGTACGTTTCGAGCTCGACGACGACGGGTACGCGACCGGCCTCTCGCTCGGCTCCGAGGTCGACATGGGCATGCCCGCATACCTCGGCCCAGATTCGACGGTTCAGCCCGCCCCCGAGGCCGGCTGAGCCCACACCCCAACCGAAACCGTCAACGGCGACGACTCCAGGAGGGCACACATGGCTGGGACCACGAATCACCGCAGGCTGAAGGACTGGGTCGAGCATTGGCGCGAGATCCTCCAGCCCGATGATGTGGTGTGGTGCGATGGCACACAGGAGGAGTACGACCGACTGTGCGCCGCACTCGTCGAGGCGGGCACCTTCGAGCGCCTGAACCACGACCTGCGACCCGACAGCTATCTCGCCCTGTCCGACCCGGGCGACGTCGCCCGGGTCGAGGACCGGACGTTCATCGCCTCCGAGCACGAGATCGACGCGGGCCCGACCAACCACTGGCGCGACCCGGCAGAGCTCAAGGCCGAGATGCTCGAGCACTACCGCGGCGTGATGCGCGGGCGCACGATGTACGTGGTCCCGTTCTCGATGGGCCCGCTCGGATCACCGATCGCCCACATCGGAGTGGAGCTCACCGACTCGGCGTACGTCGCGGTGTCGATGCGGACCATGACCCGCATGGGTCAGGGCGCGCTCGACGTGCTCGGCGACGACGGCGAATTCGTCCCCTGCGTGCACTCGGTGGGTGCGCCACTGGTCGACGCCGACGGCAACCGTACCGACGACGTGCCGTGGCCCTGCAACGAAACCAAGTACATCTCGCACTTCCCCGAGACCCGCGAGATCTGGTCCTACGGATCGGGCTACGGCGGCAACGCCCTGCTGGGCAAGAAGTGCTTCGCGTTGCGCATCGCCTCGACGATGGCCCGCGACCAGGGCTGGATGGCCGAGCACATGTTGATCCTCGGCATCACCCCACCGGACGGCGAGAAGATCTACGTCGCCGCCGCGTTCCCGTCCGCGTGCGGCAAGACCAACATGGCGATGCTGATCCCGGCGCTGCCCGGTTGGAAGGTCGAGACCGTCGGCGACGACATCGCCTGGATGAAGTTCGGCGACGACGGTCGCCTTCACGCCATCAACCCCGAGGCCGGGTTCTTCGGCGTCGCCCCAGGCACCTCCGACACCACCAACCTCAACGCCATGAAGACGTTGTGGGGCAACTGTGTGTTCACGAACGTCGCCAAGACCGACGACGGCGACGTCTGGTGGGAGGACATGACCGACGAGCCGCCGGCCCACCTGGTCGACTGGAAGGGCAACGACTGGACCCCCGAGTCCGACACGCCGGCCGCCCATCCCAATGCCCGGTTCACCGCTCCGGCCTCGCAGTGCCCGTCGATCGCCCCGGAGTGGCAGGACCCGAAGGGCGTGCCGATCTCGGCCATCCTCTTCGGCGGCCGCCGCGCCACCAACGTGCCGCTGGTGACCGAGGCCTTCGACTGGCAGCACGGCGTGTTCCTCGGCTCGATCATGAGCTCGGAGAAGACCGCCGCCGCGGCCGGCACCGTCGGTGAGGTCCGCTTCGATCCGTTCGCGATGCTGCCCTTCATGGGGTACAACGTCGGCGACTACATCGGCCACTGGCTCGAGATCGGCCGTGCGACCGAGGCGTCGAACCTGCCGAAGCTGTTCTGGGTGAACTGGTTCCGAAAGGACGCCGAGGGCTCCTTCCTCTGGCCGGGCTTCGGTGACAACAGCCGCGTGCTCAAGTGGGTCGTCGAACGGGTGACCGGCGGTGGCGATGCCACCGAAACCCCGATCGGTCGCGTTCCCACCGTGACCGGCCTCGACACCGCCGGCCTCGACCTCGACGAGGCGACGATGAGCGAGATCCTCGCCGTCGACGCCGAGGCGTGGCGCGGTGAGGTCGCCCTCGTGGAGCGCCACTTCGAGTTCATCGGTGAGCGGCTGCCCCAGGAGATGCGCGACGAGCTGACCGAGCTCGAGAAGCGCCTCGTCAACGACCGCGACTGAAACCCTCCGGGTGAATTACGCTCGGGCGTCACTTGACGGCCCGGGGGCCCAGAAGAGGGGAAGTCGTATGCCGGTGCGCGCGTACGTCCTGATCCAGACCGAGGTCGGCAAGGCCGCCTCGGTCGCGAAGACGATCCGTGAGATCCCCGGCGTCGAGACGTCGGACGACGTCACCGGTCCCTATGACGTGATCGCGCGGGCCACGACCGAGACGGTCGAGGAGCTCGGCCGCGTCGTGGTGACCCGCATCCAGATGGTCGAGGGCATCTCACGGACGCTGACCTGCCCGATCGTCAGCGAGACCTGAACGCTCCTCGGCACCTCGCGGTGCAGGAGCTCTCCTCGGCACCTATCGGTGCAAGATCATCGCCCGGATGGCGAGACCCATGAGGAACAGGCTTCCGAGCCCGTAGAGCAGGTACAGGTTCGCTCGCAGCGAGCTCCGGTAGGCGTACAGGAGCCCGACGGTGAACAGGGCGACGAACCCGTAGAACGCGTGGAATCGCGGCGTGACATAGCCCTGCCCCGACACCATCACCACGCCGATCACCACCTGGACGAACAGGGCGACCTCGGCCGCGATGAGCACCCACCACAGCCCACGCCGCCGCAACGGCGCGAACCAGTGCGCCCCGAGCGCCCACAGGCCGACCGCCCCGTTGGCGAGGACCACGATCCAGGCCCAGGCCGCGTGGAGATCAGCCAATGACCGATCGTCTCGACGGGGGGCGGTCAGTCAGTCGCCGCAGCGGCGTCGACCATCGCCTGGGCCTCGGCGAAGGCCTCAGCGGCGACGTCGACCAGCTCGTGGATCTCATCCTCGGAGAAGCCGGCCAGGGACCGGAACTTGCGGGCGAGGTGCACCGGGCTCTCCTCGGACTCTCCACGAAACCCTCCGAAGCTGAAGAGCTTGTCGACCGTCCGTTGGAAGTCGAGTGCGCGTTGACGTCGTTCGGTGTCGTTCGCGGTGAGCGTTCGCAGCCAGTCGGATCCCATCTTCACGTGGGTGACCTCGTCAGCGAGCATCCAGTCCTCGCAGAAGTACAGGATCGGGTCGCCCGAGGCCTCGCCGAACTCGCGCATGGTGTTGAACACGTCGATGGCGAGGCCCTCGAGCGCGCGGTTGACACCGGTGAGCCGCAACACGGGATCCTCGTTGCAGGCCGCCGCGAAGAGCATCGTCTGCTCGGCGAACTCCCCCACCTGGGTCCCCATGTGCTCGCCGAGCTTCACCGAGATCTCCACGTGGCGAGCCTCGTCCCAGCACTGCCGGGCCATGTCGAGCTTCAGCTCGAAGGGGATCTCGTCGGCGCCGACTTCCCTGCCGGTCGCGACGTCGAAGTCCCAGCAGGTGCGACCTGCACCCTCGAGCGCCTGGATCTCACCGACGAAGATGCCGTGCATGAGCGCCCGGGCACCGTCGGGCGCCTCGTAGCTCCCGGCGGCGAACGGCTTGCGGCCCCTCGACTCCGCTCGAGCCGCCGCGTTGCGCGGGTCGAACATCATGTCTTCGATGTTGAGGTGGACGAACCGCTCGTCGCGGGCGAGCTCGGCGACCGGGAGCATGCGTTTCACGTCGACCTCCACTGACTCGGCAACGACTCTGGCGGGAGTGTACCGCTGGTGCGCGACGATGATCCCCGATGCTGCACCGCCGCTACCTGGTGAGCCGCCTGCGCGTGGGCGGTCGTTCGCTGGCGTTGGTCCACGGCGACCTCCTGGTCGCGGCTCGGGCCGAGACCGGCCGCCTCGACTGGGAGGCGATCGTGTCGACCGTGGAGCTCGAGGAGGTGTCGCAGAGCCGGCATCGCCTCGAGCTCGACTGTGTGATCGAGACCGACGAGACGCTTCCGACCAAGGGAGCGGTCCCGGGCCATCTCGACACGTTCCGCGGCGACGCCTTCCTCGTCCGCGCCGTGGACCGCGCGCTGGTGTTCCGGGGCGACGGGCCCCTCGAGGGCGTCGACCTGGCGTCGCTCCGCGGCTGAGCTCAGTCGAGGTTCCGCAGTGAAGTAGGGAGCGCCAGCGACCGAGCCTGAACGGAGGAAGCCTCGACCATGAGCATCAATCGAAGAGCGACGTTCCGAACGGATCGGGCTCGGCGCGGGGGTGCCCGTGCTCGATGTACCACTCGGTACCGAACGCTCGAGCGAACACCTCGTCGGGCAGCTTCAGGAAGAAGCTCGTCTCGGGGATCTGGCTCGCGTGAGCTTTCATCGCCGCCCGCTTCACGTCGGCGAAGTGACTGACATCGACTCGGTGGGTGATCTCGGCCTCGGGCTTGCCGAAGGTGGAGGCCTCGTTGACGTCGGGCAGGTCCTCGGTGGGAAGGTCGGCCTGTTCGGCCGCCTCGCGCCACTCGGCACTCGAGCGTCGGAACTCGTCGCGGTTCATCGTGGCCTCGAACACCCGCACACCCTCGACCATCTCGGCGGCGCGCACGCCGACCCGATGCACCTGGATGTGGTCGGGGTGGCCGTAATTGCCGTTGTCGTCGTAGACGGTGAGCACCACTGGCGATGCGGCTTCGTCGCGGAGGATGGCCGCGAGCCGCGCCGCCGCATGGTCGACGGGCTGGCGCCAGAACGAGTAGGGGTGGTCGTTGGTCGACTCGCCCATCATCCCCGAGTCGACATAGCCGAGGAACTCGACGCGATCGGCGCCGATGATCCGCGCCGCGTCGAGCGTCTCGTCGACGCGGCGAAGGCCGAGCTGCTCGCCCGGCGCGAGGAAGTCCTCCTCCACCTCGCCGTGCTCACCTCTTGTCGCCACCACCAGCACCACGCGGTGACCCTCGGCCTTCGCGAGCGCCATCGCACCCGCGGTGGCGATCGCCTCGTCGTCGGGGTGGGCGTGGAGGCAGACCAGCGTTCCCATCCCGACACCCTATCGACGGGCTCCGAACGCCTCGCTGGACCGCGCCGCGACGGGACCGCTCAGGCGACCGCGCCCCCGGCGCGCAGCTTCGCGATCGCGTCGCCGTCGAGACCCAGCCAGTCGCCGAGGATCTCGTCGGTGTGCTGGCCGGCGTGGGCAGGGGGCCGTGAGATCTCCGCCGGCGTCGCGGAGAACCGGGGCGCGGGACCGGGCTGGGTGAGGCCGGCGACCTCGACGAAGGTCGACCGCGCCACGTTGTGGGGATGCTCGGCCGCCTCATCCATCAGGAGCACCGGCGCGAAGCAGATGTCGGTCCCCTCCATGATCTCGCACCACTCGTCCCGCGTCTTCGAAGCGAAGATCTCGGTCAGCCGCTCCTTCATCGCGGGCCATTGCGACTTGTCCATCTGGTACGGCAGGTCAGCGCCCTCGAGGCCGGTGTGTCGGAGCAATTCGGCGTAGAACTGCGGCTCGATCGACCCGACCGAGATCCACTTCCCGTCCGAGGTGCCGTAGGTGTCGTAGAAGTGCGCCCCCGTGTCGAGCATGTTGGTGCCGCGGTGCTCGGCATCCCAGATGCCCATGTTCTTGAACGCCCACATCATGGTCATCAGTGACGCGGCCCCGTCGACCATCGCCGCATCGACCACCTGCCCCTGACCCGTGGCGCTCGCCGAGACGAGTCCGCAGGCGATCCCGAAGGCCAACAGCATCCCCCCGCCGCCGAAGTCTCCGACGAGGTTGATCGGCGGCGTCGGCTTGTCCCCGTCGCGGCCCAGGTGCCCCAGCACGCCGGCGAGCGCGATGTAGTTGATGTCGTGACCCGCAGTCGGCGCGTAGGGCCCGTCCTGGCCCCAGCCCGTCATCCGACCGAACACGAGCCGCGGATTGCGCGCCAGACAGACCTCGGGCCCGAAACCGAGCCGCTCGGCCACGCCGGGCCGGAACCCCTCGATCAGCGCGCCGGCCCCGTCGACGAGTCGGAGCAACGTCTCGACGCCCTCCGGCGACTTGAGGTCCACCCCGATCGAGCGCCGCCCGCGGTTCAAGACGTCGGCGGGAGGCGAGGCGGGGTCGCCACCCATCACCTGCACCGCACGGTCGACGCGGATCACGTCGGCCCCCATGTCCGCCAGCATCATGGCGCAGAACGGCCCGGGGCCGATCCCTGCGACCTCGATGATCTTCACACCATTCAGTGGTCCCACGTGTCTCACTCCGTCTCGGTCTGGGTGGTCGTCGTTGCTCGGCTCGTCGGTCTCGTGACAGTCGGTCAGGCGCCGGTCGCCGTCGCCACGAAATCAGTGATCAGGTCCACGTAGCGGGTCCACAACAGCCGTGGCATGTCGTGTGCCATTCCCTCGATCTCCACGTACGCCGCGCCCGGGACCAGCTCCGCGGTCCGGCGCCCCCCCGACGGCGCAACAAGGCGGTCGGCGTCGCCGTGGATGACGAGGGTCGGGATGACCAGGGCTCGCAGGCCCTCCTCGCGTGACCCTGACGTCACGACGGCGAGCATCTGACGACCCACCGCCGCCGGGTCGGGGTTGCGGCGGGCCATCTCCTCGGCCACCTGGCGGGCGAAGGGCTCGTCGAACATCCCCGGGCTGCCCAGCGTCCTGGCCAGCTCGACCGCCGCCTCCACCGCGGCGTCGGCCGACGCCGCGGGCTGGCCCATTGCCAGCAGCGCAGTGAGCATCTCGGGCTCGGGCTGGCCGTAGTCGACCTCGCCGGTGTTGGACATGATCGACACCAGCGTGCGCACCCGCTCTGGATGTTGGATCGCCACCGTCTGGGCGATCATGCCGCCCATCGACCGCCCGACCAGATGGACGCGCTCCAAGCCGAGTGCGTCGAGGAGCCCTACGGTGTCGCCGGCCATGTCGGACAACGTGTACGCGGCTCCCTCGCCCAGGTGGGTGGAGAGCCCGATGTCGCGATTGTCGAAGCGCACGACGTGGTGGCCGCGCGAGGCGAGGTCGCCGCACAGTTCGTCGCTCCAGCTGATGGAGTGGGCGCCCAACCCGGCGACCAGCACGAGCGGCGAGGCGGACGGGTCACCGAACGTCTCGTAGTGGAGCTGGACAGCATCGGTTTCGGCGAGCGGCACCCGCGCATGGTGCCCGTCACTTGACCGGTTGGTCAAGAATCTGCGGGCGATTCACGTCAGGACGTCGCCGCCGACCATCGTGGCGGTGACGGACCACGACTCGTCGAGCACCACCAGGTCGGCGAGGCTGCCGGGGCTGAGGTCGTGGGCACCGATGCCGAGCCCGGCCGCCGCGGTCGTGGACATCGCGGTGAGCGCCACCGCCGGCTCCACACCGATCCCGACGAGCCACTGCAGGCTCGCGGACGGCGTGACGGCCGAGCCGGCGAGACGGCGTTCCGACGTGAGGACCGCCGATCCCTCGACGCGAAGCCGACGGTCTCCGAGGTGCCACTCGGTGGCGGAGGTTCCCGCCGGGGCCACGGCGTCGGTCACCACCGCCACGCGACCGGGCGCGGCGGCGAACACGGCCAGCACCGTCTCGGGGGCCAGGTGCACACCGTCGCAGATCAACCCGACGGTCACCTCGGGCCGGGTGAGGGCGACACCGGCCAGCCCGGGATCTCGCGGTTCGAAGCGGCGGTGGGCGTTGTGGCAGTGCGTGATCATCGACACGCCGGCGTCGACCGCTCGGTGAGCCTCCTCCGCGCTCGCGTCGGAGTGGCCCATCGAGACCACGACCCCACCGTCGACGAGCGCCGTGATCAACGACCCGGCTCCGGAGAGCTCGGGCGCCAGCGTCACCAGCGCCACCGGCCCCGCGGTCATCAGCAGGTCGAGGACGTCGCGGTCCGGCGCGAGCAGCGTCGACGGATCGTGTGCTCCGGCCCACTTCGGCGCCAGGAACGGGCCCTCGAGGTGGGCTCCGACGATCCGGGGATGCGCGCCGGAGATGGCCGTCGCCTCGCCGATCCGGCCGAGCGCCGCGAGGTGGTGCTCGATCGGTGACGAGTAGAGGGTCGGCAGGAAGGCGGTCACGCCGTGGCGTCCCAGGGCGCGACCCATCTCGACGAGGTCCTCGGGGGATGCAGTGCGCACGTCGTGACCACCGAAGCCGTTGACCTGACGGTCGACGAAGCCGGGCGCGGCGACGCCACGCCCAGAGCCGACCGGGCCGCCGACGGCCTCGATCCGCCCGTCGTCGTCGATCGACAGGTCGCCGTCGACCCAGCGCCCCGCGACGAGCGCTCGACGGACCCCGAGACGTCGCGTCACGACGGCTCTCCTCGATGGCCTCGTCGCTTCGGCTCGGGCTCGCCCTTCGGGCTTCCTCGCCTCCGTTCCTCGGCTGTACGGCCGACGTCAACGGGCGCGCCGCCGCTCGCGGCGGAGCGGTAGATCGCGTCGACCAGCTCGTGTGCTCGCAACGCATCCGCGAACGTCGGCCCCGCGGGCTCACCGCCGCCGTCACCGCAGCGCACTCTCCGAAGGAAGTCATCCTCCGCGATCGTCGGCGTCACCCCGCGATCCGCGAGCCAGGACCGAAGCTCGTCGCCCTCGAGGCTGCCGACCTCGCCGGTGCGCTCCCAGTGCAACGGTCCGGCCTGCTCTCGTTCGAGGGTGAGATGGCGCTCGCGGCAGAAGACCTCGAGTCGGCGGAGGGAGGGTCGCTCGAGCACGTCGTGCCAGATCGACGCCAGCGTCGCGGTGTGCCCTCCTTCGAAGCGCAGCAGCGCCGAGACCGAGTCCTCGATGCCGTCGTGGCCGTGGTGGTTCGAGGTGTGTGCGCTCACCGACGCGACCGGCCCGCAGAGCCACTCGAGCAGGTCGACGTCGTGGATCGAGTGCTCGAGCAGCGTGCCGGACCCGGCGAGGGCCCGGTCGGCCCGCCACGTGCTGCCGTACATGCCCTGCACCGGGATGTACTGGTCGTCGCGGAACACCACGTTCATCAGCGCGCCGGAGGACGGGTCCCGAACCATCTCGCGCAGTGCGAGCAGCGCGGGCTGGGAACGCAGGACCAGACCCACCATGTTCACCAGCGAGGACCGATCGACGAGCTCGGCCATCGCGCGGGCGCCGTCGAGGTCCACCGCCAGCGGCTTCTCGCAGAACACGGGCAGGCCCGCGGCGACACAGGCGGCGACCGCGGCCGGGTGCTCGGAAGTCCAGGTGCACACGAACACCGCGTCACTCTCGTCGAGCACCGCGTCCATCGACCGCGCAGCCACCGCGTCCCACGCCTCCGCGAACTTGGTTCGTCGCTCGACGTCGGGATCGAACACACCGGTGATCCGATGTGGCTCGTCGCATTGCCCCAGCATGATCGCGTGGTACCAGGCGATCAGGCCCGTGCCGATGAATCCCACTCGCGTCGTCACCGCGGCGGATGCTATCGACGCGTGCCACGATGATCCGGTGAGCGATGATCCCGTCAACGCAGGGACGCCGACCTTCGGAGTGCACACCGGCCCCTCCAACACCACCGTCGCCGATCTGCGCTCGCTGTGGGCCCGGATCGAGGAGGGGCCCTTCGACTGGATCTCGATCTGGGACCACTTCCTCGCCGCCGACGGCACGTCGACCCAGAATCTCGAGGCGGTCGCGCTGCACGCGGCGCTGGCGGTGACCACGTCACGTGTGCGGTGCGGATCGCTCGTCTACTGCGCGGCCTACCGTCACCCCGCCGTGCTCGCGAACGCGATGGCGACGATCGATCACCTCTCGGGCGGCCGCTGCGACTTCGGGATCGGCGCCGGTTGGGCGCGTGACGAGTTCGATGCCCACGGCATCGAGTTCCGATCGACTCGAGAGCGGCTCGACGTGATGGAGGAGTCGCTGCGCTGCGTGCGCGGCCTGCTGCGCGAGGAACGCTTCGACTTCGAGGGCAGCTGGTTCACGATGAACGACGCGGTGTGTGATCCGAAGCCGCTTCAGCCTGCTTTGCCGCTCTGGGTCGGCGGTGGAGGCGAGCGCCGGACCCTTCGCATCGCGGCAGAGCTGGCCGACGGGTGGAACGTCCCCTTCGTCTCGCCCGAGACCTTCGCCCACAAGCGAACGGTGCTCGCCGAGCACTGCCGACGATTCGGGCGCGACGTGGGTGAGATCCGCTGCGCGGTGAACGTCGGCTGCGCGCCCGACGACGAGTCGTTGCACCGCCAGTTCGGACTGACCGCGGAATTCGTGCGACCCGGCACGTTGATGGGAAGCACCGCGGAGATCGTCGACGGCCTCGGCCGCTACCTCGAGGCCGGAGCCGATCAGGTCAACCTCGCGATGCGCGCCCCGTTCGAGCTGGCCGCCCTCGAGGCGATCGCCGACGCCGTCGAGTCCCTGTGATGGTGATGTGTTGGTGAAGCAGCGGTGATGGTGATCGCGATCGCCGGGAGCCCGTGAACCTCGGGCGCGTCAGGGCGCACGCGCCAGGGCGCGTGAACCTGATCGGTGAGCACACCGACTACACCGGTGGCCTGGTGATGCCGATCGCCATCCAGCTCGGCACGACCATCGACGCCCGCTTGACCGACGAGGGCGTGACGCTCACGACCGATCTCGACACGTCCACCGTCTCGTTCGACCGCATCCCCGGTGATCCGTCCACCGTCGAACCATCGTGGGGCCGCTACGTGGCCGCGGTCGCCTCCGTCGTGGGGCGCGACCGGGACCTCCGCGGGATCGACGGCGTGATCACGTCCGACCTTCCGGCCGGTGCGGGCCTGTCGTCGAGCGCCGCGCTCGAGGTCGCCACCGCCCTCGCCCTCGGCGCCGTCGGTCCACCGAGCCGGATCGCGTCCTGGTGTCGTGAGGCCGAGGAGGTCGCAACGGGAGTTCCCTGCGGGATCATGGATCAACTCGTGTCCGCGGCCGGAGTCGCGGAGCACGCCCTGTTGATCGACTGCACGACCCTCGAGATCGAGCCGGTCGCGATCGACGAGGGGGTCGAGGTGCTCGTGGTCCATTCGGGCCAGTCACGATCGCTCGCCGACTCGGCCTATGCGGAGCGGCGTTTCGAGTGCCTCGCTGCCGAGCAGGTCATCGGACCGTTGGCGCGCGCATCGCCCGACGACCTCGACAAGCTCGAAGTCCTCGAACCGCTCGACCACAACGACCTCGTGCGCCGGCGAGCTCGTCACATCATCTCGGAGAACGCCCGCGTCCGCGCGTTCGCCGCAGCGATGCGGGCCGGCGATCGCCGCGAGGCCGGAGCGCTCATGACCGCCAGCCACCGGTCGCTCCGCGACGACTTCGAAGTCTCGACGCCGGCGCTGGACGCGCTCGTCGACGAGCTGACCGCGACCACCGGCGTGCTGGGGGCGCGGCTCACCGGCGCGGGATTCGGCGGATGCGTCGTGGCACTGTGCGAAGCCGGCGCGGTGCCCGAGGTCGGGACCCGGCTGGGATGGGTCGTCCGGGCGTCGGGCGGAGCGCGGGTCGAATCCGACTGAGGCTCAGCTGCCGAGCAGCTTGGCCTTCTGCGCGTCGTATTCCTGCTCGGTGAGCGCTCCCTGCGCCTTGAGTTGGTGGAGCTTCTCGAGCTGCTCGGCGACAGTGAGCGACGACGGGGCCGAGGCCGAGGCCGCGTGCCCGTGCCCGTGCATCACCTTCCCGAGTCGGTCCTGTCGACGGTTCTCGTACTCCTCCATCTCGCGGTAGATCGTGGTCTGCACGAACACCGGGTTGTAGATGTCGGAGAACTCCTGGCGCGAGTTCTCACCCGCGGACTCGATGCCGATGTCGCCCGCTCGGATCAGCCGCTCGAAGATCGACTGGTTGAAGAACACCGTGTTGATCCGGTCGAGCGGGATCTCGACGCCGCGCTTCGCGAACACCCCACTGCGGTAGATGCACCGTTCGTTCGTCACCACGAAGTCCGTCGACACGTACTGGATGAGTCGGGCGACGAAGACCAATAGCGTCACGACGACCACGGCCACCGCGAACCAACGCAGCGCCTCCTCGCTGGTCGACACGCTGCCGTCGCCCACGCCGAGGGCGAACCCGCCGAACACCAGCCCGGCGAACAAGAGAATTCCCCGCGGCACCAGGAACCACCAGTGCGGGTGCATCTCGATCACGACCTCCTCGTTCTGGTTGAGATGCGCGCGCGGGAAGGCCATCGGGGCCAACCGTACCGGCCCGACCTGTCACAGGGCCGGGATAGGTTCGGGCCTGATGGACGCCGACGGGTCCCCCGCTCGCGACCACCTCCTCGGTGGCCTGAACGACGCGCAGCTGCGCGCCGTGACCACCGACAGCGCACCGCTCGCGATCCTCGCCGGAGCCGGATCGGGCAAGACCCGGGTGCTGACGCGCCGCATCGCGCGCCGTGCCCTCGACGGTGAGGTCGACCCGGGCCACGTGCTCGCCGTCACCTTCACTCGCAAGGCCGCGTCCGAGCTGCGG
>DATEEV010000043.1:0-4394 GCA_035281005.1 Microthrixaceae bacterium
CGAGTAGCGCCCTTGCAGGAAGATCACCTCGCTCTGCAGCGCGCCGACCGCGAGCCCTCCGATCACCGCCGGAGCCAGGTTGGAGAACCGGCCGAGTACGGCAGCGGCCAGCGCGGGAACGATGAAAAGCGTGTAGGTGCCGGGCAGGAGCGGTACGAGGGGAGCGATGAGAATGCCGGCGAGACCGGCCACCGCGGCGCTGATGGCCCAGTTGGCGACCGAGTTCCGCTCCGGTGACAGTCCCGACACGAGCGCACCCAGCTCGGTCTCGGCCGACCCTCGGGTGACCAGGCCGAAGCGGGTGAACCGGAAGACCGCGCCGAGGACGAGTGAGACGGCCACGATCGTGAGTGCGAACCACAGTCGATCCGACACGACCCGGACGTCGCCGAGCGTGTAGATCTCGCGCGGGAAGATCGGTTCGACCACGACCTGGTCAGGGCCGGCTCGCTCGGCGACGAGCGCGGTGAGCAGCACCATGACGCCGAGGGAACCCACCGCTCGCGTGAGTGGTCTCGTCGTGCGTAGCGGCCGGAACACGGTCAAGTAGAGGACGACGCCGAGCAGCGCCGAGTAGGCGAGCGTCACGATCAGTGCGGGCCAGAACCCGATCGGGCCGCCCAGGTCGATCGTGCGCGGAAGGCCCGGCACCGGAGTGAGGAATTCGCCGCGCCGGAGGAACGCGTAGGTGTACGCCGCCACCAGCGACATCGCCCCCGTCGCGAAGTTGAGGACACCCGAGCTGCGGTAAGTGACCACGAGCGCGACGGCGAGCGCAGCGAAGACTGCGCCGTTGTTCAGTCCGAGCAGGACGAAGTTGAGGTGGTCGGCCACGTTTGCTGCGCGCTAGGAGGAGCCCGCAGCTCGAGGGAAGTTGAACACCCGCCGTGCGTTGTCCTCGGAGATCTTGCGGGCCTCGTCGTCGGGAACCGCGTGCAGGGCTGCGGCGAGCTTCTCCCGCGATGCTGGGAAGTTGCTGTCACTGTGCGGGAAATCGCCCTCGAACATCAGGTTGTCGAGACCGATGAGGTGGCGGATCTCGATCCCGGCCGCATCCGCGATGAAGCAGCCGAAGATGTGGTCGCGGAACAGATCGGACGGGCGCACGTCGGTATTCACGCCCGTGTACCAACGGTGACGTTCCCACGTGTAGTCGACACGCTCCATGACGTACGGCATCCAGCCGATGCCCCCCTCCGACAGCGCGACCTTCAGGCGCGGATGACGGTGGAACACCGGCGAGAGCAACAGATCGACGGTGGTGAATTGCGAGTTCATCCCGAACAGGGCGATCGCGACGGCGAAATTGGCGTCGGGCGCCGTCTCGGGCACGCCGCCGGTGCCGAAGTGGAGGCAGAGCGGCATGTCCGCGGCCTCCGCGGCCGACAGCAGCGGGTCCCAGTGATCGGAGTGGTACGAGGGCAGGCCGAGGCGATGGGGTGCCTCCGTGAAGGTGATCGCCTTGGCGCCCTTCGCCGCGGTGCGTTCGACCTCGGCCACGGACGCCTCGACGTCCCAGAACGGCACCATCACCATCGGGATGAACCGGTCGGGTGCCGCGGCGCACCATTCGTCGAGGATGAAGTCGTTCCAGGCCACGACGCATGCCGCGGCGAGCTCCTTGTCGTCCGCGGCGAACAGCGTCGAACCGGCGAATCCAGGGAACGACGGGAAGCACATCTGGGCATGCACGCCGTCGGTGTCCATGTCCTCGAGCCGGGCGTTCACGTCGTAGCAGCCCGGCCGCATGTCCTCGTAGCGGACCGGGTCGAGACCGAAGTCCTTCGGGTCCTTGCCCGCGACCGCGTTCAACCCGATGGTCGGCATGATCCGCCCTTCGAATCGCCAACCCTGGGTACCGCCGTCGAGCTCGACGATCGTCGGTCCCGCTTCCTGGAATCTGGCCGGCAGGCGGTCGCTCCAGACGGTGGGGTGCTCAATCACATGGTCGTCGACCGATACGACCTGGACGTCGTCGCACAGCATCTCAACCCCCTCGTCAGTCGAGCCGTCGGGGCCGAATCGTAATTGAGGACCCTGTTTTAGGTCAACGATTCCGTACACTCTTCTCGTGACGACCTGGGTCTTCGATGTCGATGCCTGCCTCATCGACTCGCTGAGCGGCACTTCGCTGCGACCCGGGGCACATGATCTGCTCGAGCATCTGCACCGGACCGGCGCCGAGGTGCTCGTGTGGAGCGCCGGCGGAGCCGCGTACGCGCGCAGCCGGCTGGCCGAATTTGGCGTGGATCACCTGGTTGACGCTTTCATCTCGAAGGACGAGCGCGGCGGCGACGGCCGCTACCTCTGGACGGACGGTGTGGCGCCGGGGACGACGATGGTCTTCGTGGAGGACCGGCCCGAGGACGTCCCGTCCGGCGCCGAGGTGATCGCCGTCTCCCCCTACATCGCCCACAACCCGCACGATCGCGGCCTCGACGGCGTCGCCACCCGGGCAGGCCTCGTCGATCGCTCGCCTAAATGAAGCTCGTATCATATTCTCGCTCGATGCACTACGACCCGTTCGCCTCGGACATCGTGTCGGACCCCTATCCGGTCTACGAGTGGCTCCGCGAGGAGCACCCCGTGTACTACGCCGGCCCAAGCGAATCGTTCGTGCTCACCCGATACGACGATGTCACCTGGGCGCTGGGCGACACCGATCTGTTCAGCTCCGACGCCATGCGCGGGGTGCTGATGGGACAACCGACCGGCAAGGGCGAGGAACGGCTCCCGCGCGACACCCCCGGAGGCTCGCTCGTTTCCTTCGATCCCCCCGCGCACAGCGAATTGCGGAAGGTGGTGAACCGCGGATTCACACCTCGGAGGATCAACGCCTGGGACAACCGGATCGCCGAGATCGTGCAGGAGCTGATGGCCGACGCGCCCGAGGACCTCGATGTCGTCGAGCGGATCGCCGCGCCGCTGCCGGTGCAGGTGATCACCGAACTCCTCGGAGCCGACAGCTCCCACGCCCGTCAGTTCCGCACGTGGGCGGACGCGACCACCAAGATGATGAGTGGCTCCGCCCGGAACGGCGACGTCGACCCGGCAGGGCTGACCGCCGCGATGGAGCTCGTGATGTACCTGACCGAGTACATCGAGGCGCGCAGCGAGGACCCCGGCGGCGATCTGATCGGCACGCTGCTGCGAGCACGCGACGACGAGGTCCTGTCGAGCGCCGAGACGGTCGCCTTCGCCGGGCTACTGCTCTTCGCAGGGACGGAGACGACGACCAACCTGATCGGCAACGCCGTGTGGGCGCTCGACGCACACCGCGACGACCTCGAAGCCGTCATCGCCGACGAGACGCTGCTTCCGGGCGTGATCGAGGAGACGCTGCGATGGGAGTCACCCGTGCAGTACGTGTTCCGGCGAGCGACCCGACCCTTCGCCCTGCACGGCACCGACGTCCCGGTCGACTCCTGGATCACGCTGCTGATCGGCGCGGCGAACCGGGATCCGCGTCGATTCGGTCCGGACGCGGATGCCTTCGATCCCCGGCGAGAGGCGGCCGGCCACGTCGCGTTCGGGTTCGGGCCCCATTTCTGCCTCGGAGCGGCCCTCGCGCGCAGCGAGACCATGACCGCGCTGGAGGCGGTGCTCCCGCTGGTCGCGTCCGCCCGGACCGTCGACGGCGGCGGCGAGCTGATCGACTCGATGCAATTCCGCGGACGCCAGTCCCTTCGACTCGTCAGCTGACGGTGAGCGTCGTCCGTCTCGGGGGGCATGATTGCCGGATGCCGGAGTCCCGAGATCGCCAACGTCGAGGGCGCGGCCGCCCACCGAAGTCCGAGGGGCTGGTGACGGCGAAGGCGCTCCTCGATGCCGCCGCCGATGTGTGCGCCGAGCGCGGCTTCGACGGGACGACGCTGGCGCTGGTCGCGGATCGCAGCGGCGTGACCACCACCGCGATCTACAACCACTACGCGAACCGTGAGGAGCTGCTGTACGCAGCTGCGGTCCATCGGCTGGAACGGATCACGACGATGTCGGTGAAGTCGATGGGCGCCGGCGGCGCCGCGCCAGCGCTCGCGTCCGCGTACCTGCGCCCGGAGATGCGCTCCACCCGGCGCCTGCTCGCCGAGCTGCACCTGGCGAGCGGACGCGACGAACGACTGGCCGTGCTGCTCGCCGACTGGCACCGCTCGTGGACGAAGGCGATGCTCGAACGCCTCCCACCGCAGGACCCGGCTCCCACCGCGACGGTAAAGACGATCTTCTTGCTGCTGCTCGGACTCTGCCACTACGAAGACCTGCCGGCGGTGCGGGCACCGCGAGCGGCGGTTGCCGAACGAGCCGAGCTGGCGGTGGCGACGCTGGCGACCTTCGGCGAGCGCTGATCACCGCCAGACGTCGTCACCGCGGCGGAGACAATCGGCCCCGCCGTCGAC
>DATEEV010000044.1:0-3800 GCA_035281005.1 Microthrixaceae bacterium
GATCCTCACCTGCGGTGCCGATCCGCTCCGCGACGACGGCAGGGCGTACGCCGGGCGCCTGCGCGACGCGGGCGTGACCGTCTTCGACCGTCACCTGGCCGGCCACGTCCACCCCTCGTTCGCCTTCACCCGCATCGCGACCGCAGAGGAGGACCAGCGCGACGCCATCGCCCTGCTCCGGGCGGTCCTCTGGCCGGTCGACTGAGCCCTTCCTCGAAAGAAGGCCTTGCACCTCACGCGACGTGAGGTCGTACGGTCGAAACATGACCACGAACGAGTTGGCACGGGGCCGTTCGGTGGGGGAGCTGGCGGCGGCCACCGGCCTCACCGTCCGCACGTTGCACTACTACGAGGAGATCGGCCTACTCGTCGCCGGGAGTCGCAGCGCCGCGGGACATCGCCGCTACTCCGACGCCGACGTGCAGCGGCTCTACCGCATCTGCCTGCTCCGCCGCCTCGGCCTGTCCCTCGACGACATCGGCCGAGCGCTCGATGATCCGGCCTGGAGCCTGCGAGCCGCCATGACCACCCATGTCGGGACCCTGGACCGTCGCATGGAAGCAACCACCCAGCTCCGGGCCCGGCTCGCCCAGCTGCTCGGCTCGATGGACACGTCCGACGAACCACTCGCCGACGACCGCCTCACCGATGATCTGGTGGAGGTCCTGGAGGAGATGACCATGCTCGACACGACCGTGCAACGACGGATCTCGATCCTCGTCTACGCCGACATCGAGGCCGCCCACGACTTCCTCGTGCGCGTCTTCGGCCTCGGCGCGGGCGAGCTCACTCGCGACGACGATGGCAAGGTCGTCCACGGCGAGCTCCAGGCCGGCGATGGTGTGGTGTGGCTCCACCCCGAGACCGACGCGTTCAAGCTGGCCTCACCGCGCACGGTCGGCGTGTCGACCGCGACGATGGCGGTGATGGTCGACGACGTCGACGCCCACTTCCGCCACGCCGCGGGGGAGGGTGCCGAGATCGAGTACGAGCCGGTCGACCAGCCCTACGGCTACCGCGAGTACAGCGCCCGCGACAACGAGGGCGGGCTCTGGTCGTTCATGAAGCCGCTCGACTGAGCGCGAGTACTGCCTACGGTCGACCCGGACGCACCTCGGGGTCAGAGCCGGCCGTCGGTGCGGAACTCCTCCGGCACCCAGCTGGGGTTGCGGCGTTCGTTGAAGGCGGACCAGCCCTCCATCACCTCGTCGCTGCGCAGGCTCGCGTCCATCGTCATCCGGTCGAGGTGGCCGTAGCCCTCGTTGATGATCCGCTTGACTGAGGCCCGGGCCTCCGGGCCACCCCGAGCGATCTCACCGACGATCTGATGAGCGGTGTCGATCACCTCGTCGTGGGGCACGACCCGGGTCACCATGCCCCAGTCGAGTGCCTCGGCCGAGGTCACCTTCCGACCGGTGAACAGCATGTCCCTCGCCCGCGCCGGACCGATCTGTGCCGGCAGGAACGTGGCATACCCGGTGTCGGCGATCCCGCGCAGGATCTCCGGCGCGCGGAACGTCGCCCGTTCACTGGCGACCGCGACGTCCGACAACATCGCCATCAACAGCCCCCCGCCCTGACAGATACCGTTCACCGCCGAGACCACCGGCTTGACCGAGAAACGGATCGCATCGAACGGCGTCGCGTCCATTCCGAGGTGCGGGGGCAACCCCCAGTCGTCGATGACCGAACCTCCGGCGAGATCGCCGCCGGGGATGAACACGTCATCGGTCCCGGTGATCACCAGGCCCGCCAGCAGGTCGTCCTGGTTCACCACGTCGATCGCGACCCGGACCCCGAAGTACATCGAGCCGGTCATGGCGTTGCGCGCCTCGGGCCGGTCCACCACGACGTGAGCCACGCTGCCGTGGCGCTCGAAGCGGAGGAACGGCGTACCCAGCCAGTCGCCCTCGGGAGGACGGGGTCGCTCGTTCTCAGAATCTCGGGTGCTCACTTCGCCTCCCAGGCCGCCCGACGGGGCGTTCGGGCCTGCAATCTACGATCTCGCCATGGGCGATCCGGCAGCGTTGGGATTCATCGGGCTCGGCAGCATGGGAGCGCCGATGGCCGCGCACCTGGCGACGTGGCCCGGAGGCCTGACGGTGCTCGACCTTCGGCCGACAGCGATGGAACCGCTCGTCGAGGCGGGCGCGGTCGCCGCGACCTCGGTGGCCGAGGTGGGCGAGCGCTGCGACATCGTCTCGGTGATGGTGCTCGACGATGGCCAGGCGACCGAGGTCGTCGACGAGCTCCTCACCACGATGACGGCGGGGTCGATCGTCGTCATCCACTCGACGATCCAGGTGACGACCGCCGAGGCGCTCGCGGCGAAGGCCGCGGACAGCGACGTCCTCGTGCTCGACGCCCCGGTCAGTGGCAGCACGGCCGGAGCGAACGGCGGCACGCTCGCCATCATGATCGGCGGCGACCGGGACGCCTACGAGCGCTGCCGCGAACCGTTCGCCACGATGGCGACACTCGTCTCGTACATGGGCCCGATCGGCAGCGGCACCCGCACCAAGCTCGCCCGCAACCTCATCACCTTCGTCACCTATACCGCGGCGGGCGAGGCGCAGCGCGTCGCTGACGCGGCAGGCATCGACCTGCGTCGATTGGGTCGCATCGTCAAGCACTCCGACGCCGTCACCGGCGCGGCGAGCTCGGTGTTCCTGCGGGAGCACGCCGTGCCTTTCGCGGACGACGACGTACTGCGCGGCCCGATGGAGCACGCGCGCACGCTGGGTGAGAAGGACCTCGACCTCGTGCTCGAGCTCGCCGCGTCACTCGCGGTCGACATCCCCCTCACTGCGCTGGCCCGTGAACGCCTCGCCGACGAGCTCGGCGTTCCGCACGACTGACCCGATGGGTCCCCCGGAAAGGTCGGGTCGAGTTGGCCGTCCGCGTTGTCCTCCGCGTCGTTGTTGACAAAGACAATTCTCTACACGTGATTTACACGCGAGGTGTACCGTACGTGTATGAGCCGAGTGCGAACGAACATCGAGATCGAGGACGAGTACCTCACCGCGGTGATGGATCGGTTCGGCGTTCACACCAAGACCGAGGCGGTCGACCTCGCGCTGCGACATCTGGCCGGTCAGCCGATGACGAAGGACGAGGCACTGGCGATGCAGGGTGCGAACGCGATCGATGAGGTGCCGACCGACGTCGGTCCGATCACCGACGTTCAGTGATCCTCGTCGACACCTCGGCGTGGGTTGAATTCGACCGAGGGACGAACAGTGCGGTCCACCGCCGCCTCGCCGAACTCATCCGCGACGACGCCGATGTCGCATCGACCGAGCCGATCCTGATGGAAGTCGTAGCGGGAGCCCGTGACGAGCGACGGGCGACCCAGCTGCGAAATCTCCTGTTGCGCTTCGAACTACTGCAGTTCGATCCGGTCGCTGACTTCGACGGTGCTGCAGGGATCTACCGGCGTTGTCGACGGGCCGGGGTTACGCCCCGGGGAATGATCGACTGCATGATCACGGCCGTTGCCCGTCGCCATGGGGCCCGGCTCCTCGCTCTTGACGCCGACCTCATCCGAGTCGCGAACATCGTCGGCATCGAGCTCGACGATGCGTCTGGCCCGACCTGACCGAAGAGGGCTACCTCCGCCCGACGGCGCCGGCGGCGCGTAGGCGCGCGATCTCTTCCTTGTCCAGGCCGAGGTCCGCGGCGAGCACCTCGTCGGTGTGCTCGTCGAGCCACGGCATCCGCGTCTCTGGCCCCTCAGCCACATCCGACAGCTTCACCGGGTTCCCCGGGATGAGGATCGGCTGGTCCACGCCGTCGGTGCG
>DATEEV010000045.1:0-18075 GCA_035281005.1 Microthrixaceae bacterium
GGAGGCCGTCACCACCGACGACCTGGTGCAGGAGGCCAACGATGAGCTCGAGGCGTTGACGGCGGCAGAGCTGCGACGTCGCGCCCGGGAGCGGGGCATCTCCGGAGTGTCCCGGCTGAACAAGGCGGATCTGATCCGCGAGCTCAGTCCGAAGGCGCTCGTCGGCTGACCGACGCTGTCACCTCGCTGCGCTGGCCGCCAGACTTCGATGATGCGCGCCGTGGTGCTGGCTGACACTCATCTGCCGGACGGCAGTGGTCGGTCGCTCGACGGTCGGGTTCTCCGGGCCGCCGCGGAGGCGGACCTCGTGCTGCATGCAGGAGACGTGACCGGTGGTGATCTCCTCGAGTGCCTCGCCGGGCTCGCCCCGGTTCGAGCGGTGCTCGGGAACAACGACCGTGCGTTGATCGGGGTGCTGCCGGAAGTCGTGGAGCTCGATCTCGACGGTGTCGCCGTCGCAATGGTGCACGACGCGGGTCCCCGGCGCGGCCGACCGGCGCGTCTCGCCCGACGGTTTCCCGAGGCTGACCTCGTGGTGTTCGGTCACTCGCACCTTCCGGAGAACCTGACGCCTGCGGCCGGTCCGCGCCTGTTCAACCCGGGGAGCCCGACCCAGCGGCGGCAGGCGCCGACCCGGAGCTTCGGCGTGCTCGAGGTCACCGGTGGGCGCATCGTGGACCTGCGCCACATCGATCTCGACTGAAGCGTGGCGGCTCAGAGGATGGGCGTCGACGGCATTGCCGGCCGGAACGCCACCTCGATGTCGAGACCGCCCTCGGGTCGGGCGCGGGCGGTGATCGTCGCGCCGTGCGCGTCGGCGATCGCCCGGACGATGGCGAGCCCGAGCCCGTGACCGTCGGGGTGCCGCATCCGTTCGTCGCCCAGCCGCTGGAACGGCTGGAACAGGCGATCGACCTCGGCGGCGGGGATCACCGGGCCCGTGTTGCGCACCGCGATGACGGCCCGGCCGTCGGTCATGACGGTCGAGACCTCGACCCGCCCACCGATCGCGTTGTGGTGGATCGCGTTGTCGACCAGGTTCGTCACCAGGCTCTCGACCAGGCTCGGATCGCCCTCGGCGGGAGCCCGTGCGCAATTCGTGTCGACGCGGACTTCGAGTCGCTCCGCGTCGGCGGCGCGAGCCACGACCACGTCCTCGGTGATCCGCCCGAGGCCGAACGGCTCCCACTTCTCCACGCCGCGTTCGCTGCTCGCCAGCGTCAACAGCGACTCGATCAGGAGTTCCTGTTGCGAGCCGAGAGTCAGGACCTCCTCGCACGTTGCTCGCAGCGCCGCCGCGTCGACGTCGGGATCAGCGAGCGCGACCTGGATCAGCGCGCGCTCCGCCGTCAGCGGCGTCCGCAACTCGTGGGACGCGTTCGCCACGAAGTGGCGCTGCGACTCGAACGACGCCTCGAGCCTCGCGAAGAGGTCGTCGAGTGTCTCGCCCAACTCCTTCACCTCGTCGTCGGGGCCGTCGAGCGCCAGGCGTTGGTGGAGATTCGTGGCGGAGATCTGTCGCGCCGTGGTGGTGATGGTGCGAAGCGGACGCAATGCGCGGCCGGCGATCAGCCACCCCAGGCCGACCGAGATCACCGCCATGACCGCGAGCGCAACGATCGAGCTCACCCACAGTCGATCGAGGCCGCCGGTGTCACCGGGCTGGTCGATGAACGCCGGGCTCGGTGGCCCGCCGACCGGGAGTTCCCGGGGCGCCGGTAACCCGACCGCCGTCGACCGGGCTCCGACGTTGGTGATCGCGAGCACCAGGAAGCCGGAGATCACGAACAGCCCGCTGTAGAGCAGGGTGAGTCGGCCTCGCAGCGTGCGCCCCGGAAGGTGCCATCGCGAACGCGTCGACCTCGCGGTCTCCATCACGACGCCACGATCCGGTAGCCGGCCTCACGCACCGTCTCGATGAACGGCGGTTCGCCGAGCTTCACCCGAAGGCGGCTGATCGTCGTCTTGACCGTGGTGGTGAAGGGGTCGGCCATCTCGTCCCACACCTGCTCGAGCAGTTCCTCGGCCGACAACACCCTGGTGCGCGACGTCATGAGGCACTCGAGCACGGCGAGCTCCTTCGGTGTCAGTGGGAGTCGGCGACCGGATCGGAACGCGACTCGCGCGCTCGGGTCGAGCACCACGTCACCGCACTCGAGCGACGGGGGTACCACCGTGGTGCTGCGGCGGGAGAGTGCGCGGATGCGCGCCACCAGTTCGGAGAAGTCGAACGGTTTGGGGAGGTAGTCGTCCGCGCCCAGCCCGAGGCCGTCGACCCGCTCGCGCACCGTGCTCGCCGCGGTGAGCATCAACACCCGACACGATGAGCCCTCCGCCACGAGGCGTCGGCACACCTCGTCGCCATGGACCCCGGGGAGGTCTCGATCGAGCACGACGACGTCGTAGTGGGTGCCCGCGAGTCGTTCGAGGGCGGCGTTGCCGTCGAGGACGACGTCGACGGCCATTCCCTCGCGACGAAGACCGGTGCCGATCGTTCGTCCCAGGACCTCGTGATCCTCTGCCACCAGCACGCGCATGACCGTCACACGATGCCATCTCGGAGGTGACAACCAGGTGTCAGCGCCCGACACCCGGTTGTGACCGGCAAGGTCGTACAACCGCCGGATGACCGAACCCCCTGTCATCGAGGCCACCGGCCTCGGCAAGCGCTTCGGACGCCGTTGGGCGCTGTCGGAGTGCACCGTCACGATCCCGAGCGGCCGGGTCGTCGGGCTCGTCGGCCCCAACGGCGCCGGCAAGACGACCCTCCTCCACCTGACCGTGGGGCTGACCGCACCCACCGCGGGGACCATCTCCGTGCTGGGCGCCCGACCCGCGGCCGGGCCCGCGCAACTCGCCCGGGTGGGCTTCGTCGCACAGGACACGCCGACGTATGCATCGATGTCGGTCGCCGACCACCTCCGGCTCGGGGGGTGGCTCAATCCCGGCTGGGACCGTGACCTCGCCGAGCGGCGGATCGACCGACTCGGCCTCGACCGCTCCCAACGGAGCGGGAACCTCTCGGGTGGCCAGCGGGCCCAGCTCGCACTGACCCTGGCGATCGCCAAGCGCCCGGAGCTGCTGGTCCTCGACGAGCCGGTCGCCAGCCTCGACCCGCTCGCGCGCCGGGAGTTCCTCCGTGACCTGGCCGACACCGTCGTCGATCACCGCGTGAGCGTGGTGCTGTCGTCGCACCTCGTCGCTGATCTCGAGCAGGTCTGCGACCACCTGGTGGTGCTCGTGGGCTCGCGGGTGCAGATGGCGGGCGACATCGACGACCTCCGCGCCGAGCACCGCGGGTCGCTCGAGGACCTGGTCCTCGCTGCGATGGAACGTGGGCTCGAGAGCCGTTCCGATGAGGGAGGGCGGTCGTGATCCGCCTCGCATGGCGTCAGTTCCGCTCGTCCGCGGTGATCGCGTCGGGCGCACTCGCCGCGGTGTGCGTCGTCGTGGTGCTCACCCGCGTGCACATCGTCGACGTGTACGACGCGACGGTCGCATCGTGTGACTCACGGGGAGACTGCGAGGCAGCGGTCTCGGCGTTCGTGCGGCTGAACCGCTCTCTGCAGGGTTGGCTCGACGTGCTGGTGGTCGTGGTGCCCGGACTCCTCGGGATCTTCTGGGGCGCGCCGCTGGTGGCCCGCGAGCTCGAGGCCGGCACGTTCCGGTTGGCGTGGACCCAGAGTGTGACCCGGACGCGCTGGCTGACGACGAAGCTGGCCGTCGTCGGCCTCGCGGCTGTCGTCGTCAGCGGAGTGCTGACCGTCATGGTGACGTGGTGGTCGAGTCTGTTCGACAAGGTCGGCGAGAACATCTACGGCGCGTTCGACCGGCGCGATCTCGTGCCGATCGGTCACGCAACGCTCGCGTTCATGGTGGGCGTCACGGCTGGGGTGGTGCTGCGTCGCACGCTCGCGGCCATGGCCACCACCCTGGTCGTGGTCGTCGCCACCCGCCTCGCGTTCGTGACGTGGGTCCGGCCCCACCTGCTCGCCGCCAAACGGTGGAGCGGTCCGCTCGACCCGAACCGGATGGGTTTCATGATGGAGAGCGAGACCAGCCCGATGCGGCTGCACTCCGAAGCGCCACGGATGCCGAACGCGTGGATCCGATCCGTCGAGATCGTGGACCGCTCCGGGCGCCCCATCACCTACGTGGAGCAGGCCTGTCCGAACCTCCCACCGCCGGGCTCCAGCGCTGGCAGTGGGCTCCGGCGTGGTCCGGTCCCCGACGACGTCGATCGGCTCCTTCAGGAGTGCGTCGCCAAGGTTGGCGAGCGGTACCACCTGGCGGTCAGCTACCAACCCGCCGGCCGGTACTGGGCGTTCCAGTGGCTCGAGCTCGGCATCTACGTGGCCGCGTCGGCCGCGCTCGTGGGGCTCTGTGTCTGGTGGGTGCGTCGCCGCCTCTGAGCTCGATCAGCGGATGGACTGGCGTTGCTCGGCGGCGAACAGTTCATGGAGGAGCTGGATGGCGATCGATCCCTCGCCGACGGCGGACGCGACGCGCTTCACCGCACCATGTCGGACGTCGCCGGCGGCGAACACCCCCGGCATGCTCGTCTCGAGGAGGAAGCGGCTGCGGCGGAGTGGCTGGGCGCTGGGATCGGAGACGTCTGCTCCCGTCAGGATGAACCCCTGCTCGTCGCGTTCGACCTCGGCCGGGAGCCAATCGGTGTGGGGCTGGGCTCCGATCATCAGGAAGAGCCCGTGCGCCTCGACGGTCTCCTCGCTCCGCGACGCGACGTCGCGCAGCACCAGTTGCTCGAGCCGGCCATCGCCGCCACCGCCCACCACTTCGGTACCGAGGCGAACCTCGATGTTGTCGGTCACTTCCACCTGGCGAACCAAGTACTCCGACATGCCAGCGCTGAGCGATCCGGCGCGAACCAAGAGCGTGACCCGCCGGGCATACCGGGCGAGGTGGAGGGCGGCCTGGCCTGCCGAGTTGGCGCCGCCGACGATGAAGGCCTCGCGGCCGGCCATCGCCGGCGCCTCGGACGAGGAACCGCCGTAGTACACGCCGGCGCCGTTCAGCGCCTCGAGTGACGGCACGCCGAGGCGGCGATAGCTCGCACCCATCGCCAGGAGCACGGCCGACGAGCGGACGCTCACGCCGTCAGAGAGGGTGACGAGGAGTTGATCGCCGTCGCGCTCGAGGCCCGTGACGGTGGTCATGAAGGCGAACTCCGCTCCGAAGACCCAGGCCTGGTCGTACGCCGCCCGGGCGAGGCGCCGGCCGCTGGTGCCTCGCGGGAATCCGAGGTAGTTCCGGATGAGCGAGCTCGAGGTCGCCTGGCCGCCGATGCCACCCTTGTCGATGACCAACGTGCGGAAGCCTTCCGAGGCGCCGTACACCGCCGCCGACAGACCTGACGGTCCGGCCCCGACGATCACAACGTCGAACTCCCTGCGCTCGAGGCCGACCGGGCCACCGGCCGCCATGGCGATCTCGGCATTGGTCGGATTCTCGAGGACCGTGCCGTTGGGGAGCACGATGAACGGCAGCGCGGTCCCGTCCCCGGCGGCGGCGACGAGGGCGCGTCCCTCGGTGGAGTCGGCGAGACAGAATTTGTGGTCGACCGCGCACTGTTCGAGCGCCTCGCGCAGCTCGTAGGCCCGACCCGACCATGATTCGCCGACGACATGGATCGTGTACGGCGCCTCTCGCTGGGACTCGGCCCAGTCGAGCAGCAACCCGGAGATCGTGTGATGGAACAGTTCGTCGGGTGACTGCGAGGGCCGGACCACGAAGGAGTCGAACCGACCGTGAGCGATTCCGTCGAAGATCGCCCGTCCGGTCGTCTTCACGCCCCAGTCACCCCACCCGATCAGCAGGCCTCGCTGCGCATGGGGGTGCCGATGTCGGACGTCGTCCAGCACCTGGCCACCGGTCGTTTCTGCCAGTCGCTCGGCGGCCAGCACCAGCGCAACTTCCTCGCCGGCGGCGGCGCAGGCCTCGAGGAGTGAACGAGCGTCGACCGGTGACTGCAGGCAGGCGAGGCGGTAATGCCGTGCGTACCGATCCAACAGCTCGCGTTCGACCCCATCCAAGGCGTCGGCGTCGTCGTCGATCACGACCAGCACCGGCTCGGCCATGGATGGACTCTACGTGCGTCCCGCCGGCGGTCGGTGCGAAAACGAACAGCTTCATGCTGATCATCAACAACCTGCTGACCCGAGGGTCCCACCACCGTCGACCTAGGTGACGGCGTCGGCGGCACCTCCGTCGACCCGGAGGTGAGCGCCATTGATGTGCCAGGACGGCTCGCTCACGACCATGGCCACGATCCGGCCGATGTCGGCCGGGAACGGAACGCGCCCGGACGGGTTCGCCATGACGCGGTCGAGCAGGACGCGCTCGACTGCGGGCCAGTCCGTGCCGAGGCCGTCGCGTTCGGCCGCGGCGGTGTAGCGCGCGATCACCTCCGGGGTGGCGATGAGCCCAGGGCTCACGCAGTTGACGGTGACACCCGTGCCGGCGAGGTGCTTCGAAAGACTGACCGTGATGGCCGGGAGCGCGCCCTTCGCGGCGTAGTACTCGGGCAGGCGGTCACCAGGTCGGGTCGCACCGACCGTCGCGACGAACACGATGCGGCCCCAGCCTCGCCGACGCATCGGTTCGACGAACGCGTCGACCACCCGCATCGCCGAGACGACGTTGGTGTCGTAGCTGGCGTGCCAGGTCTCACCGGTCGCGTCCTGCCAGGTGGTGCCGTCCGCGACGCCGTAGTTGTTGACGACGATGTCGACCCGGTCGGTGATGCGCGCGACCGAGGCGGTGAGGTCGGCCGACCCGCGATCCGAGCGGATGTCGCCGTCCACCGCGTGGGCACGTCCCCCCGCCTCGGCGATCGCCGCAACGGTGTCGTCGGCCTGGCCGGCTTCCAGTCCGTGTACCAACACGGTCGCGCCTTCGGCGGCGAGGACCGCGGCGATGCCCGCGCCGGTTCCTCGCCATGCCCCCGTCACGAGGGCGCACTTGTCGCCGAGTCCGAGATCCATGGCGGGAGCCTTGCACGGGCGCACTCGCGTCCGGACCTTGCACGATTGCAAAGCTCACCGATATTCTTTGCAATCGTGCAGCCCAGCGCCGAGGCAGAGATCGTCACCTTCCCGCTCCTGGCCGACGACCTGCCCGGGCCACCGCCGGCATCGCTCGACCCGGTGCTTGACGCCACCATCGAGTGCATCGCGCGTCACGGGCTGTCGAAGACGTCGCTGAGTGACATCGCTCGGGAACTGGGCGTGGCGCCGAGCACCGTCTACCGCAAGGTCGGAACGGTGGAGAACGCCGCCCAGCTGGTCATGGCCCGCGAGGGCCACGGGCTGCTCGAACGGATGCCCCAGGTGATCGCCGGCGTCGAAGGGCCGCGGGCGATCACGGTCTTCCTCGCCGAGTGCATCGAGACCACCAGGCGAAATCCGATGGTCGACAAGATCATGCGCGACGACGACTGGGTCGGCCGCCTCGCCACCCGCCGGCTCGAGGCCGCGCTGACGCGCTCGGCCGAGTCGTCGGTCCCGCGCCTCGTCCGGGCGATGGCGGCGGGCTACGTCCGCGACCAGGACCCGCTCGCCCTCGGGCACTGGATCGCCCGGATCACCTTCGCCTGCCTCCTCGCGCCGCCGCCCGGCGATCTGCTCGCCGCGCTCGACGCCTTCCTCCTGCCGGTCCTCGATCCGGCGTTCACTCCAACCGAACCGAAGGAGCACCACCGTGCTTGACACTGTGATCCGCGGCGGAACGATCGTCGACGGCACCGGAGCCGAGGCGTTCACCGGCGACGTCGGCGTCCGCGAGGGCCACATCGTGGCCATCGGCACGGTCGACGAGGCCGCCCGCGAGGAGATCGAGGCCGACGGCGCGCTCGTGACGCCGGGGTTCCTCGATCTCCACACCCACTATGACGGCCAGGTCACCTGGGACGAGGGCCTGGAGCCCTCGGCCACCAACGGCATCACGACGGTCGTGCTCGGCAACTGCGGCGTCGGCTTCGCCCCGGTGCGCCCGGCCGACCACGAGCAGCTCATCGACATGATGGAGGGCGTCGAGGACATCCCTGGTGCCGCCCTCACCGATGGCATGCCGTGGGGTCAGTGGGAGACCTTCGCCGAGTACCTCGATGTGCTCGACGCTCGTCGCTACGCGGCCGACGTGGCCTGCCACATCGCCCACGGTCCGGTCCGCTACTACGTGATGGGGGAGCGGGCGTACGAGGACCACGATGCGACGCCCGACGAGGTCGCGGCGATGGCCGGCATCGTGCGGGAGGCCTTCGACGCCGGCGCCGCGGGCTTCTCGAGCAACCGCTTCCGGGCCCACATGTCACGCTCGGGCAGGATCGTGCCCGGCACGTTCGCGCCGCGGGAGGAGATCGGCGCGCTCGCCGCGGCGGCGGGCCAGGCCGGGCACGGCGTGATCCAGGCGATCGCGGACGGCACGATCACGCCGGGCGCCGAGACCGACGAGATGCCCGAGCTCGACCTCCTGGCGTCGCTGTCGATCGGCTCCGGTCGGCCGCTGACGTTCAGCACCTTCCAGGCCAGCAAGGAGTCGGGTGTGTTCCGCCGCGTGCTCGACGGCACCGGCGCGTGGAACGCGCGAGGCGCGCAGCTGCGCCCCCAGATCATCCCGCGGGCCGTCACGTTCATGACGAGCCTCGCGAGCTACCACCCGTTCATGAACCGGCCCACCTACAAGTCGCTCGCCGACCTCCCCGTGGCCGAGCAGGCGGCGCGGATGCGCGTCCCCGAGATGCGTGACCAGATCCTGGGCGAGCAGGACGAGTTCACCGGCGGCCTCGGGGCGATGATGGGCGTCATGCTCGGCCGAGCCGTCGGGCGGCTGTTCTCGCTCGCCTTCCCGGTGGACTACGAGCCCGACCCGTCGCAATCGGTCAAGGCGCTCGCCCGGGCCGAGGGCGTCGAGCCGCTCGAGTTCCTCTACGACCGCATGACCGAAGGCGATGGCACCACGTTCTTCGCGCTGCTCGGGAACAACTTCGACCAGGGCACGCTCGAGCCGTGCCGGGAGATGCTCCTCGATCCGCACTCGGTGAGCGGTCTCTCCGACGCCGGCGCCCACGTGATGATGATCTCGGACTGCTCCAGCTCCACCTTCCACCTCACCCATTGGGTGCGAGACCGCACCAAGGGCGATCGCGTGCCGCTGGAGGTCGCGGTGAACAAGCTCACCGGCGCACCGGCCGAGATGTACGGCTTCGCGGATCGTGGGGTCGTGGGAGTGGGCCGCCGGGCCGACCTCAACATCATCGACTTCGACAACCTCACCATCCAGGCGCCGTACACGCGCGCCGACCTGCCCACCGGGGCCCGCCGGATCCTCCAGCCCTCCACGGGCTACCTGGCGACGATGGTGCGCGGTGAGGTCGTGCGTCGTGACGACCAGGACACCGGCGTTCGCCCCGGCCGCCTGGTCCGCAGCCGTCGAGGAGGCAACTGATGGACGGTCTCGACGTCGTGGTGGTCGGCGCCGGCATCGGCGGGCTCGGCTCCGCCCTGGCGCTCGCCCGCGGGGGCAACCGGGTCACGCTCGTCGAACGCGACGACACGCCGATGCCCCCCGACGCAGAGGCCGCGTTCGACCACTGGGATCGCACGGGCGCACCCCAGGTGCGGCACCCCCATGTCTTCCTCGGGTTGGCTCGCACGATCCTGCGCGACCGGTTCCCCGACGTGCAGCGGGCGTTGTCGGAGCTCGGAGTCGAGCCGGCCCCGGTCCGCAACAACCAGGGCATGACCTTCGACGAGGCGACGCTCGCGGTGCTCGAGGCGGACGACGACCTGCGCATGCTGCCGTGTCGGCGCACGACCTTCGAGTGGGTGATGCGCCGCACCGTCCTCGCCGAGGCCGGTGTCGATCTCGTGCTCGGGCGCGGCGTTGCCGGCGTCGAGCTTCGGCCGTCAGCCGACGGTCCGCCCACCGTCACCGGAGTGCGACTCGACGACGGCGAGGTCCTCCCGGCCGATCTCGTGGTCGCCACCACGGGCCGTCGCGGCGACGTGCCGGCGTGGCTCGACGCCCACAGCATCACGATCTCCGAGACGGTCGGCGATTGTGGCGTCGTCTACTTCTCGCGCTTCTATCGCTCCGACCACGATGAGCAGTTCGGCTTCCGCGGCGGCTTCGGCGCCGGGCTCATCGCGGGAGTCATCGGCTCGGACGCCGGCACGTACTCGATCACCGCGGTCGTCGATCGGGCCGACAAGGAGCTGCGCGCCCACCTCAACGACTCGGCCCGGTTCGACGCGAGCATGCGGCTGCTGCCGGAGCTGGCCGACGTGGCGGCGATCGGCGGCGTGCCGATCCACCCGGTGCATTGCATGACCGGACTCGTCAACCGCACCCGTTCGTTCACGGACACCTCCGGGACGCCGTTGGTGCGCGGGCTGGTGGCCTGCGGTGATGCCCACACCTGCACCAACCCGGCCTACGGCCGGGGCCAGTCGCTGGCATTGCGGCAGGCGATCTTCATCGCCGACGCGGTGGCCGACCACGACGACGTGCTCGAAGCGGCCCGGGCCTACGAGGCGGCAAGCGCCGAGCAGGTCGCGCCGTGGTACCAGTTCTCGGTGTTGACCGACCAGATGCGCGCCGCGGCCAGCGGCAACGATCGGGTGGCCGCCGCGGCGGGCAACGGCGATGCGTTCGCCGCCGTGTTCGCGAACGTCGGTCGTGACCCGGAGCTCCTCCGGCTGGTGATGCGGGTGATGAACCTGCTCGAGCTGCCGCAGGTGATGCTCGAGAAGCTCCCCCAGTTGGCAGCGGAGGCGCCCGCCGCCGCGTCGCCGCGGCCGCGGGGGCCGAAGGTGGTGCGCCCGTCGCGCGACGACCTCCTCGCGGTGGTGGCCTGATGGCCGCGACCGAGCCGTCGACGACCGACCCGATGTCGATCGAACAGTTCGACATCACGGTCGGGCCTTTCACGTTCCAGGCGCGGCGGGCGGGGCCGCGCGACGGTCGCCCGGTGATCCTCCTCCATGGTGTTCCTCAGACCTCGGCCTGCTGGATCGCACAGCTCGAGGTGCTCGCGGCGGCCGGCCACCACGGCGTGGCCTTCACCCAGCGCGGCTACTCGCCTGGCGCCCGCGTCGACGACGTGGCCGCGTTCACCCTCGACAAGCTCGCCGGCGACGTGCTCGGTGTGGCCGATGCCCTCGGGTTCGACACGTTCGACGTCGTCGGCCACGACGCCGGTGCCGGTGTGGCGTGGACCCTCGGTGGGTACCACGCCAACCGGGTCGAGACGCTGACGATCGCCTCGGTGCCGCATCCCGCCGCGTTCGCGAATGCCTACCGCTCGAGCAAGGGTGGCTCCGACGGGGGAGACGGCGGCCAGCACGAACGGTCGGGCTACATGCGCCAGATCGTGAGCTCGCCCCGCGGTCAGATGGAGCAGCTGTTCCTCGCCGGTGACGGACAGGTGATGCGGGCGATGTTCGCCGGGGTGCCCTCGTCGAGCGTCGATGAGTACATCGAGGTGCTGGGCACGCCCGAGGGAATGCGCGGCGTGCTCGACTGGTACCGGGCGGGAGCACTGCGCGAGCCGGGTGTGCCCCGGGGCATGGACCCCGACTTCCCCGCCATCGAGGTGCCCACGCTGTTCGTGTGGTCCGACGAGGATCCGGCCATCGGGCCGGCCGGCGCCTACGCCACCGAGCAGCACGTCCGCGGGCCGTACCGGTTCGTCGTGCTCGAGGGGATCGGGCACTGGATCCCCGAGACCGCGGCCGAGCGGTTCAGCGACGAGCTCCTCGCGCACCTCGCGGCGCACCCCCGGCGCGGGTGACGGATCAGGAGTGTGCCGGCTCCTCGAAGCGGCCGAGGCCGTAGTCGCCGGCGATGGTGGTGCGGTGCATGCAGCGGCCGCTCTCGGGTGCGGATCCCGACACCGAGTGGAGGATCCGCCAGTTGTCCCAGATGAGCATGTCGGTCGGGTCCCAGCGATGGAAATAGCTGAGGTCTCTGGCCGCCTCGACGATCTCGTCGCAGACCTCGGTGAGCAGTGACTCGGCTTCGGCGTCGTCCCAGCCCTCGATGCCCTTGGCCATCCAGGGGGAGACATGGAGGACCTTCTCGCCGGTACGACGGGTCCAGACCGCGGGGTGGAGGGCCCGGGGTCGGTGCTCGTACTCGATCATCACCGCGACGGCCCCGGGTGACGGTCTGACTTCGACGAATCCCTCGGGGCGGCCGAACTCGAGGTTGTCGAGGATCACGTCCATCGCGTAGATCACCATCTCGCCCTCGATGCGTTCCCGCGCCTCCGCCGAGACCGCGTCGTAGGGCCGATCACGGGATCGGCCCACGGTTCAGCGCTGCTCATCCGAGGCCGGTGACCGAGGCCCGCTCAAGATCGCAGTGAGCCCAGGACCTCGACCGAGGCAGTGCCCGGCGCGGTGACGCCGTCGAGCAGACGGCGGAGGGCACCCGCCATTCGGCGCGCCCGTTGCGCAGCCACGTCGGCCACCGGCCCGCGGAAGCGCTCCTCGAGGGTGTCGTCGAAGATCTGGAGCCAGCGCTCGTAGTGCCGATCGCGGAACGGGGTCTCAGCGTGCACCGGCCGGTGTGCGAGCAGCGGATTCCCCTCGTAGCCGCGGATGCCGAGCAGTTGCCAGGCCCAGAACTCGACCAGCTTCGGGATGTGGACGGACCAGTCGACCCCGGCCGCCTCGAAGACCGGCCCCAGCACGTCGTCGGTCGCGACCCGGCGGTAGAACGCGCGGACGAATTCCTCGACGTCGGCCCGGTCCTCGATGTCGCGATCGGGCTCGACCAGGTGAGCCCAGCACGGCGCGTCACCGCCGAGGTCGTCGGCACACGCTCTCATGACGGCGGTCCCGCGAGTCGTTGCTCCATCGCGATCACGGCGGGGAACAGGACGTTGTTCTCCTTGTGCACGTGGAGATGGGTGTCGGCCTCGAGGTCCGCCAGTCCGGTGAACAGGGCGCGGTAGCTGCCGCAGGCGTCAGCAGGAGGGGTGTGGTCGTAGGTGACCAGGCGGATCCTGGCCAGGAGCTCGCCGGCGCGATCGTGCTCGACCATCATCCTCGAGACGGGGTTGGCGATCGACCCGCAGTGGAAGCTCGGGAGCTCGGTGGCGGACTCGAGCTCGCGGATCATGGGGAAGAGCACCCGTTCCTCCTTCAGCAGGTGTGGTTCGAGGTCCTCGGCGAGCTCCCCGAACGCCTCACGCAACTCGCCGAGCTCGCGATGTCGCGCGCCGTGGACGCGGACGACCTTGTCGAGCAGGGCATCGAGTCGTGGGAGCTCGTCGTGGAGGTACGCGTGATGGGTTGCCTCGAGATGATCGACCAGCTCGGCGGGACCCATCGACCGCCACTCGGGGTCCGGGGCGGCCCGGACCGCGCCCAGCGCGGCGAGGACGTCCTTGGGGTCGAGGCCCGCGGCGGCGCAGGCGTCGTCCAGGCGCTCGCGTCCACCGCAGCAGTAGTCGAGACCCAGGCCGTCGAGCACCCGGGCGGCGGCCGGCCATGCGTTCACGATCTCGGCGAGCGTGTCTCTGCCCGTCGAGTTGATGGGGCCCGTCGAGTGAATGGGGCCGGTGGAATCAGTGAGTTCGATCATCATCTCCATGTCCCTCGTCCTTCCTTCCGTATCATCACGTCGTCACGATCACGCCGACCGCGGTGGCGGCTACGACGAACACTCCGAGCAACAGCTGGCGCACGCCGATCACGACCGCTCGCGGGGGTGGGCCGATGGCGCTGACCCGTTGGATGACGATGACCATCGCGACGGCGATCGCACCGGCGAGCACCCGAGGTTCGACGGCGACCGCGGCGGCGGCGAGCAGGATCGCGACGGCGTCGGCCACCATGGTCGATCGTGAGTCGACCGGCCGCTGATGGACGCGTGCGATCTGATCGCGCACGTGGGTGATCGACGTCACGGCCCGAGCCGCGAGCACGACCCACACCGCGATCGCGAGCGCCCCTTCGCCTCCGTCGGCGAGCACGATCATCGACGCAGCGGCACACACGGCGACCGCGCCGGCGATCTCGGGCACCAGTCGTCGGCTTCGCGAGCGCTGGTCGTACCAGGACTGCAGGGCAACGAGCGGTGCCGCGATGGCGGCGGGCACCCACCAGCCCGGCTCCGCCGTCCACGCCGCCACCCCGACGAGCGCCGCGAGCGCGACACCTTCGATCAGCGCGACACGCCGCGCGATGTGGGTTCGCGGCAGCGTGCGGCCCCGGCGCCGGTCGACCAGGACCAACTTGAGCGGGGTTCGAACGAGGAAGGCGAGCATCGCGGCGACCGTGAGGCAGACCCCGGCGACGCTCGGTGCGATCAGCAGTCCGAGCAGGCACGGCTCGAGGGTGAGACCCCAGCCGCCGTGCTCGGTCGGCAGCGCGACCGCTCGGAGCGACGGGCGCTCGCGCGGGCCGCCGAGGGTCGTCGTCATCGCCGACCTGTCGCTGGTCGCAACTCCACCGACGCATCCCGCTCGCGCCAGTCGGCTTCCGAGTATCCGATCACCGTGATCGCACCCTGTGGACAGGCCGCGGCGCCTCGCCACGCGTCGAGGGCTCGGTCGTCGGGGACCTCGAGCAGGTGGACGGCGATCTCACCCTCGTCGTCGAGCGGGTAGAGGTCGGGGGCCCAGCGGTGGCAGTTCCCGTAGCCGGTGCACAGGCCAGGATGGGTGCGGATCCGGACGGTCATGTCGGTGACCCCGACAGCTCGGACATCGGGGTGGCCGCGAGCTCGGTGAGCAGGTTGGACCGCGCAGTCGACCACGGACGATGCAGGGCGCAGTGGCCGCCGCTCCCGCTGCACGGTCGGTTCTCGAGGACGCAGTGGACGGTGTCGGTGGGACCCTCGACCGCCTCGATCACGTCGAGGACGCTGACCCGTCCCAGCTCGACGTCGAGCAGGTACCCGCCGGCCGGCCCCGGCTCGGAACGAACCCAGCCCCGGGTGACCAGTGGAGTCATCGCCTGCGAGAGGAACCCGGCGGTCGAGTCGACGCGCGCGGCCAGTTCGGAGGCCTTCATGCGCCGGTCCTCGTGGGAGAGCTCGAGGAGGGCGCGGGTCGCGAGATCGGCTCGTCGGGTGATCTCTAGTCTCATAGTCGATGACTATACAACCCCCGGACGCACGAGTCCAGGGTGTGAATCCGCCTACTGGACGACGACGGCAGTCACCATTCCGAACATGCCGGACTCGCGCTCGGCGTGGGTCAGGATGTGGCAGTGGAAGGCCCAGGTGCCTGCCAGGTCAGCGTGGAACAGCACCGTGTAGCGCTCGCCGGGGGCGACGTTGAGCGTGTCGACCCAGTACGGGTTGTCGAGCGGAATGCCGTCCTTCGCAGTGACCAGCTGGGGGAACTGGTGCAGGTGCATCGGATGGGTCTGCAGGCCCTCGTTGTAGTAGGTGAGTGCGACCCAATCGCCCTGGTTCACCACGATCGGCGCGGTGGCGGGGAACGACTTGCCGTTGAGTGACAGGCCGATCGCTCCCGCGTCATTGACGACCATCGGCATGTCCACCGCCGGCTGGACGTCATCGGGGATGGTGACGCCGGCCACCGTCTGTCCCCTGGCGAGCGGGGTCTCGCCGACCTGGATCACTCCCCACATGCCGTTCGGCACGCCCATCTGCCCGTGGAGATGTGGGTGGTACATGCCCTGGTAGGGCTGGTCGACGGTGAACTCGTAGACGAAGTCCCCGTCCGGACCCACCGGTTCCTGGGTGATCGGCGCGACACCGTCCATCGCGAACGGTGTTCGGATCCCGTGCCAGTGGATGTCCTGGGACACCGGCAGATCGTTGTGGAACAGGACCCGCACCCGGTCGCCGACCTCGAGTCGGATCATCGGCGCCGGGACCGTGCCGTTGTACGTCCAGGCGTCGACGACCTTGCCGGGCTCGACCTCCCATTTGGTGATCTGCGCGGTGAGCTCGAACTGCTTGGTGCCGTCAGGCAGGATCGTCGGCTCGAGGGGCTGGTTCCCGACACCTTCGGTCGCGGCGGGGAACGCCGCGAACGACGCGAGCATGTCCGCGTCCATCTTGGAGTAGTCGGGTGTCGAGCCGGTGTCGGACGCCATCTCGCCGTCGGTCATGGTCGACCCGTCCGGCATGACGTGGGATCCATCCGATCCGCCCTCGGTCACCACGAGCGTGGCACTCATGCCGGAGTCCTTGTGGCCGGGTATCGAGCAGAACAGCGTGTACTCGCCGACCTCGAGGTCGCCGAGCTCGAGGGTCTGGCTGTCACCCGCGCCGAGCGTCGCCGTCGTCAGTTCGGTGCCCTCCACGGCCACGTTGTGGTCGACCGTGCCCGAGTTGGTCACGTCGAGGGCGACCTCTCCAGCCGGCGCCGAGAGGTCACCTTCGATCTTGAACTCGGAGAGCTCGACGGCGACGGTGGTGGACGCGGATTCCTCCGCGGAGCTCGAGTCACCTCCTCCCCAGATCGCGGCTGCGGCGACGATGGCTCCGATTCCGAGCAGGTAGACGATCAGGAAACCGACGCCGTAGAGGAAGAGCACTCCGTGGCTCTGCTCGGACTTCTCTGCCATGGGTCCTCCTGGAGGTGGTCGGTCCCTGGGCGTGGAGTCGGACGCCCATCACCGATCGCGGGCGAGCGACGCGATCTTGGCCGAATCGGGTGCGTTCGTCGACCGGGATACGGCCGGACACGGCAGCCGACGACCGGTGATGACGTCCATCGAGATCGACACGTGGCGACTGTCGTCCGGATCCAGCCATCGGGCCAGCACCGCGGCGCGCGCCTCTTCCAGCTCGAGAGGATCCAGCACTTCGCGGGCAACTCCCTGGACCATCACGCTCCAACCGGCTTCGGTGTCCGCGTCGAAGTCGTCCACCTCGAATGCCACGATCGAGTGGCGCGTCGCGTCTGCGAGACGGGTTCCGCGGCGGGTCCGAATGACGATGTCGTCGCCGAGCACGATGTAGTTCACCGGCAGGATCACCGGAAGCGCGTCGGTGTCGATGGCGATCCTGCCGACCGACTGGCGACGGAGCAGGTCGAGGCATTCGTCGGCGGTCAGGACCTCGAGGCCGTTGGGGTCGGTGTCCATCCGTCAGTCCGTGGCGATCTCGTAGTCCACGTCCACCTGGTCGCGTCGGCACGGCGATCCTCGAAGGGCATCGAGGGCACGCACGGCCAACCGTGACCGGGTGCGAACGTCCAGCGCCGGACCGCGGGCACGGAGGGCCACCCGGCCCGGCGAGCGCTCGACGGACCAGCTGATCGCCTCCGGTTCGACGCCGGCGTCGCGCGCGATGGGGACCGTGACGGCCATGAGCCGGTCCTTCAGCGGGCGCAACGATTGTTCGATCGCGCGCTCACAGGATGTCGCGACGGCGCCCTCCACGCGGCCCGACAGCCAGGGCTCGAAGGGATCGAGGATGTCCGGGCCGTCCTCGACGACCGCGATCCCCGCTCGCAGGGCGCAGGTCACGCCCTCCTCGAGTCGGGTGGGGCGAGGAGTGACGTGGTGTCGAACCGAGAGCGCGACATCGACGCGGTGGATGGGACACGACTCGGGGTCGACCAGACCCTTGCACGGGAACGCATGATCGCCCGGCTCGTGACAACGTTCGATGTGATGACCGCCGCGGACCAGCTCGTCGACGGCCGCATCACCGGCGCCGGGTCGATTCTCGATCACGAGCACATTGAGCGTGTCCATGTGGTGAAGGCTCGACCACGAGACCCGGCCGCGACAGGGCCTTCGGTCACATTCCGCTTCGGGACCAACGACCCTTTCCCGCCTCCCTCCCAGGGCGGATGCTGGGCGCGTGGAGATACGTGTTGGTTCAGCCGCCCGCCACCGAGAGGGCATTGCAGCCGGTCTCGACCGACACGGGCTGGAAGTGCTGAGCGACGGCGAGTGCCTCGAACTGCTCGCCGCCTCACCGGTGGGTCGCCTCGGGTTCAGCTCCGGGGTCCTCCCCGTGATCTTCCCGGTGAACATCGAGCTACACGGGTGGCGGGCGTACTTCCGTGTTGTGGAGGGCGAGAAGCTCCGGGCCGCGGACGCTCGCTCGGTGGCG
>DATEEV010000046.1:0-15108 GCA_035281005.1 Microthrixaceae bacterium
GAAGCCAGGGGAAAAAGAACGCCGGCGCCCCCAGAGGGGCGCCGGCGGGGCGAAACGGGCGGCGGGATCCCTATTTCGCCTCGTCCAGGTGGCGGGAACCTGGAATACCGCGAAACCTATACCGACACCCAACCACTGTAAAGCCTCCCATGAGCACTCTTCGTGGTAAGGGGTGAGGTCGTACCGGGTCGATCTGGTCACGCTACGTCGCCCCCGTCCGCCACGGAGGGTTTCAGGGGTGACGAAATTCACTCACACGCAATAGGTCATCTCACCTAACGTGGCTCCTCCGCCACACGACCTGGATCTGTGACATTTGTCACACTAGCGAGCTGGGACACATCCAGGCCAGGGTGCACTCCTCGCAGCGCGGAGAGCGGGCAACGCAGACCCGCCTGCCGTGAAGGATCAGTCGAAGGCTGAGATCGCCGCGTTCCCCGGCTGGGATCATCGGGTTCAGCGCCATCTCCACCTTCACCGGGTCGTCCTCGTCGGTCAGGCCCAGCCGATGGCTCAGCCGCAGGACGTGGGTGTCGACCGGCAGCCCGGGAAGGCCCAGCGCGACGCTGCGCACCACGTTGCCCGTCTTGCGCCCGACGCCCGGCAACGTCGTGAGGTCCGACAGCCGGGTCGGCACCTCACCTCCGAACGCGTCCACCAGGCGGGTGGCCATGCCGATCAGGCTGCGCGCCTTGGCCCGGTAGAAGCCCGTCGAGCGGATCACCTCCTCGAGTGCCTCGGGCTCCGCCGCAGCAAGGTCCTCGGCACTCGGCCACCGACGGAACAGCTCGGGGGTCACCATGTTCACCCGGACATCGGTCGTCTGCGCCGACAAGATCGTTGCGACGAGGAGCTCGAAGGCGTTCGAGTGATGGAGCTCGCACTCCGCGTCGGGATACTCGAGCGCGAGCAGCTCCGCGGCGAGGCGGGCGCGGCCCGCGGGTGTGCGAGGACGGCGTCGACGCGGCGTAGTCGACGAAGCGGCTCCCGACGCCGATGAGATGGAGGACGCGATGGGAGTCGCCGGGCTGGTCACCGATCTCGACGGTAGCCTCGCTCCACGTGAACGGTCGCCGTGTGATCAGCAGAGTGGTATGACCACCAGCTCGGAGATCACCATGCGACTGGGCTCCGAGCCCACACAGGTCGGTGGGCGCGAAGTCTGGTGGGTCAAGGACGTTCGTACCGACCGGAGCGACGAGCTGAACCGCGTCGCCGCCGAGCTCGGCCTGATCGAAGTCCGGCGCCTTCACCAACTGCGGAGGCCGCTGCCGATCGAGGCCGAGCTCCGCCCTGCACACGACCTCCCCGTTCGAGCGTTCGATCCCCGCACCGACCCCGAGGCGTGGCTCGACGTGAACAATCGAGCCTTCGACTTCCACCCCGACCAGGGCGGCTGGACCGCAGCGACGTTGCGCAGCCGCATGGGCGAGGAGTGGTTCGACCTCGAGGACTTCCTCGTCCACGACGGTGACGACGGACGCCTCGACGGGTTCTGTTGGACCAAGGTGCACCGCGACCTCGAACCGATGGTCGGGGAGATCTACGTCATCGCCGCCGCACCCGAACGGCACGGGACGGGGCTCGGCCGGGCACTCCTCCTCGCCGGCCTGGACCATCTCTGGCAGCGGCATGGCACACCGGTCGGCATGCTCTACGTCGAGTCGGACAACGATCCCGCGATGCGGCTCTACGAGCGGCTCGGCTTCCGGACCTGGACCGACGACCTGGCCTACGCATCTGTCGACGCCGATGCCGACGACCGCGACGCGGAAGGGGCCCGACGATGAGTCGGAACCCCACCGACCTGGGCCCCAGCCGCTACGACCTCGACCGCGACGGGCTCGGCGGACTGCTCGACGCCGAGCCCGCCTATCGCGTGCAGCAGGTCTGGGACGGGTTGCATCGCCAGCTCCGCGATCCCCCCGACATGACCGACCTCCCCAAGGCGTTGCGCATCCGGCTCGAGACGACCCTTCCCCCTGCGCTCGATCCGGTCACCGAGTCCGTCAGCGACGACGGCATGACGACCAAGATCCTGTGGCGCCTTCGCGACGGCACGACCATCGAGACGGTGCTCATGCACTACCCGGATCGCACGACGGTGTGCGTCTCGACCCAGGCGGGCTGCGCGATGGGCTGTGGGTTCTGCGCCACGGGCCAGGCCGGATTCGACCGCCAGCTCAGCGTGGGTGAGATCGTCGAGCAGGTCGTGCGCGCCGCGCAGCGGGCCCGGCCCCGTCGCGTCTCGAACGTGGTGTTCATGGGGATGGGCGAGCCCATGGCCAACTACGACGCCATGTGGGCGGCGGTGGTCCGGTTCCACGACGCGCTCGGGATCTCGGCCCGCCACCTCACCTTGTCGACGGTGGGGATCGTGCCGGGTATCCGGCGCTTGGCCGGCGAGGCGCTCCCGGTCAACCTCGCCGTGTCGCTGCACGCCGCCAACGACCAGCTCCGCGACGAGCTGGTCCCGATCAACCGCCGCTACCCCCTCACGATGCTCGCCGCGGCCTGCGCCGACTACCTCGACGCCAAGGGTCGCCGCCTCAGCTTCGAGTGGGCCCTCATCGACGGTGTCAACGACCGGGACCGGGATGCCGACGAGCTCTCCGAGTACGCACGCGGGCTGCGCGCCCACGTGAACCTCATCCCGCTGAACCCGACACCGGGGTACGCCGTGCGCGGTTCACCGCCACGGCAGGTGAAGGCGTTCCGCGATCGCCTGCACCGCCTCGGCGTGAACGCCACCATCCGGCGCAACCGGGGAACCGACATCGACGCGGCATGTGGCCAGCTGAGCCGGCGTGCCTCGGCGACCTCGACCGTCAGTGCTCCCCGACGGCGTCCGCAACTGTCAGACTGAGGGGCCCGCCACGCCCCATTGGATCGTCCCTCGGGGCCGGGACCGACAACCCTGGATCGATCACCAGCCAACACGATGGACCGCTTCTTTCCCTCCGACCGCTCCACCGAGCCGTGGTTCCGCGTCGGCACCCTCGACGTCACCACGACCATCCTCGTCGTCGCCGCGTCGGTGGTGTCGATGTTCGTGTGGGCGCTTTCGCCGAGGTTGCTCGACCCGCTGGTGCTGTACTCCTACGAGGTCCGCAGCGGGCAGATCTGGCGCATCTTCACCTGGCCGCTCGCCAACGAGCCGAGCATCTTCACGGTGCTCAGCCTCGTGATCTTCTTCCTGTTCGGCCGCGAGCTGGAGCGCGTGCTCGGTCGGGTGCGCTTCGCGTGGCTGCTGGGCGCGCTGACGGTGATCCCCGCGGTGATCGGGGTGATCGTCGGGCTCGACGGCATCGCCGGGCTCCGCTGGATCAATGCCGGCGTGTTCCTGATGTTCGTGATGATGTACCCGACGGCGCGAAGCTTCTTCGACATCCCACTCTGGGTCTTCGGCGCGGTGTTCCTCGGCATCGAGGTGCTACAGCTGGTGGGGCTACGCGAATGGGATCTGCTGATCTTCCTCTTCGTGACGCTCGCCACCGCGATGATCGCCCTGCGCAGCTTCGAGCTCACCGAGATCAGCTGGATCCCCAAGATCCCCCTGCCCGGTGGGCAGCACACCCGCAAGCAGCGCGCGCCCAAGCGACGCAAGGCCCCGCGCGGCCCCGCGCAGGTCGTGCCCATCCGGCCGGACCAGCCGACCGCCGAGCAGCTCCTCCAACAGGAGGACATCAACCGGTTGCTCGAGAAGATCAACGAGCACGGCCTCGACAGCCTCTCCGCGGAGGAACGTCGCCGGCTCGACGAGTACAGCAAACGCCTGCGCCGCGAGCGCTGACGGGCAGGAGCGTTCGCGACCGGTTGGACGCGGCTTTGGCCGACGATCTGACGCGATGTCAGAATCCGACGATGTCACGCACGATCGAAGGCATCACCGGTCTCGAGAAGCTGGTCGGGGAGCACCTCGGCTACAGCGATTGGCTGGAAGTCACCCAGGAGCGGGTCAACGAGTTCGCAGACGCGACCGGTGATCACCAGTGGATCCACATCGACCCGGAACGGGCCAAGGACGGGCCCTTCGGCGGCACGATCGCCCACGGCTACCTCACGCTGTCGCTGGGGCCATTGCTGGCCCCCCAGGTGAGCCACGTGACCGGGCTGTCGATGGCGGTCAACTACGGCTGCGGAAAGGTGCGGTTCCCTTCCCCCGTCCCCGTCGGCTCCCGCATTCGCCTCGGGGTCGAGGTGAAGGAGGTCGAGGTGATCAGGCCCGGCCAGGCCCAGACGACCTACCTGTACACCTTCGAGGTCGAGGGCGCGCCCAAGCCGTCGTGCGTGGCCGAGGTCATCGTCCGGTTCTTCGAGTAGGCCCGACCCGGATCGTCACCGGAATTCGGGCATGACCCGCTCCGCGAGCAGCCGCAGCGTCTCGGTGCCGGGGAAATCGGCGACCCAGGGCACCACGCCACCACAGCCCATCTCGCGATAGGCCGCCAGCTTCTCGCTCACCTGCTCCGGAGTGCCGACGAGATTGCCGTCTCGCCAGGACTCGAACGGCTCGCCCCAGAAGCTGCGCGACTCGGTTCCGATCTCATCCTCGGTCTCGCGGATGAAGACCTCGGGCGACCACGTCATCGTGATGTCGCCGGGATCTCGCCCGATGGCGTCGCAGTGCCCGCGCAGCACGTCACGCTTGTGCTGCCACTCGTGGGGCTTGCCGCCGAAGTTGGAATGCGTCGCATGCCGGGCGACCACTCGAAGGGTCAACTGCTCGCCGCCGCCGCCGATCCAGATCGGCGGGTGCGGTCGTTGGAGCGGTTTGGGGTCGCACTGCGCCCCGGCGATCGTGAAGTGCCGGCCCTCGTAGTGGGTCTCGGGCTCGCTCCACATCAGCTTCACGATCTCGACGGTCTCCCGGAGCATGCGGATGCGGTCCGCGGCGGACGGGAACTCGTAGCCGTAGGCCTTGAACTCGTGGTCGTACCAGCCGGCACCGATCCCCCAGTCGAGGCGCCCGCCGGAGATCACGTCGATGTTGGAGGTGATCTTCGCGACCATTCCGGGGTTGCGATACAGCGCGCAGCTCACCATCTGGCCGAGCCGCACCCGGGAGGTGCGCTGGCTGATCGCGGCGAGGGTCGTCCAGCACTCGAACATCGTCTCGTTGGCCGGGACCGGAACGTTGTGGAAGTGGTCGTAGGCCCAGACCGAGTCGTAGCCGAGCTCGTCGGCGAGCTCGGCCACCTCGATCGTCGTCGCCCATTTCTGCTCGGGATCCGCGATCCCCGCCAGCTCCATCTTCCAACCCTGCGGCACGAACGTTCCGAAGATCATCGCCGGAGGCTATGTCCCGACGAGGCCCCGAAGCCGAGCTGTGGAGGGCGTCAGGGAACCACGGCGCTGCGCTCGACGCGAGCGCACCGGCACCTACCCTGACGCCGATGTCCGTCGCCGGCCCCCCTCGCCATCACGTTCGTTCACGAAGCCTCCTGGCGGGCTCGTTGGCCGTGATGGCGCTCGTGGCGGCGGCCTGCTCGGGCAACGGCCTCGACGACCGCTCCGAGCGGGCGACGACCTCCGCTCCCCGCACCACCGAGGCGCCCACGTCCACGACCGAGGCCGTGCCGCCGCTGCCACCCGTCGCCGCCGACAGCGGGTTCCCCGCCGACTGGCAGCCGGCGCGACTGAAGTGGAGCCCCTGCGACGAGGATGAGGACGCGGAGTGCGCCACCCTCGCGGTCCCCCTCGACTGGTCTCAGCCCGCCGGAGCCCAGATCGATCTCGCCCTGGCCCGTCTGCCCGCGACGGGCGATCGGATCGGCTCGCTGCTCTCCAACCCCGGCGGCCCCGGAGCGAGCGGCATCCAGTACCTGTTGTCGCAGCCCTTCGGCGACGCCCTCGCGGACCGGTTCGACCTCGTGAGCTGGGATCCCCGGGGGATCGGCGCCTCCACGAAGTTGTCGTGCGGCGACGAGGTGGGCGGTTTCCTCGAGCTCGATCCCGACCCCGACAATTCCGCCGAGCAAGTCCGCCTCGACCAGGCGGCAGCCGCCGTCGCGGCCGAGTGCGGCGCCGAGGACGCCGAACTGCTCCCCCACCTCGGCACCGACGAGGTGGCGCGAGACCTGGAGGCGATCCGTCTCGCTCTCGGCGATCCCCGCCTCAACTACATCGGCTTCTCCTACGGCACCCTCATCGGGTTGCGATACCTCGACCTGTTCGGCGAGCGGGCCCGGGCGATGGTGCTCGACGGCGTCGTCGATCCCACCGAGGACCTCGTCGACCTCCTCAGCGGTCAGAGCGCCGCGATCGATGCCGCAGTGGAGAGGATCTTCGAGTCGTGCGGCGAGAGATCCAGGTGTCCCATGACCGACCCGGCCGCCTCGTTCGACTCGCTGCGGACCGAGGTCGAGACCACCCCACTGCCGGCCGATCACGAGGTCGGGCCGGCTGAGCTCGGCACTGCTGGGATCTACTCGGTCTATGACCCCGATCTCTGGCAGACGTTCCTTCGAGCGATCGATCAAGGCACCGAGGGCGACGGTGACGCGATGTGGGAGCTCGCTGAGGGCTACTACGACTTCGGCGACTTCACTGCCTATGCGGCCATCACCTGCCAGGACTCGCCCCACCCGACGGGCGCGGAAGCCCACGCGGCGTTCGTCGCGTCGCTGAAGGTGTCGTCTCCCCGCTTCGGCGGCAACATCGGCAACGAGATGCTGCCGTGCGCCTACTGGCCGACGCCGATCGACGACGTCACCGGCCCGGTCACTGCAGAGGATTCGCCCGACGTCGTGGTGCTGGGCAACGTCGGCGACGCGCTCACGCCCTACGACGATTCGGTCGAGGTGGCCGAGATGCTCGCCCACGGCAACCTCGTCACGTACCACGGCGAGGGCCACACCAGCTACGGCCGCGACGACTGTGTCGACCGTGCAGTGCATGCGTACTTCATCGACCTGCTCGTCCCGCCGACCGACCCGCAGTGCGGGCAGGCGTCGTCGGTTGCCTGACTCCTAGGATCGACCCGACGCGACCACCGGTCGCGGAGGGCCACTCGCCGGGGGCCCGTCGGTGGAAGGCTGGGTCGTGGAATTCAACCTCGTGCAGGTCTTGGAGGAGGTCGAGGCCGCATGCCCGGACCGCACGGCGATCATCTTCCACGATCGCCACCTGACCTACCGGGACCTCGGCGAGCGCAGTCGTCGCGTCGCGAACGTGCTCGCGGGCCATGGCCTCGGTGCTCACAGGTCGCGAGCGGTGCTCGCCGACCACGAGTCCGGCCAGGACCACGTCGGCCTGTTGTTGCACAACGGCAACGAGTACCTCGAGGCCATGATCGGGGCGTTCAAGGCTCGCGTCGCCCCCTTCAACGTGAACTACCGCTATGTGGCCGAGGAGCTGCTCGCGCTCCTGCGCGACGCCGGCACCCGCGCGCTGATCTTCCACTCGTCGTTCGCTCCCGTCGTCGACGAGGTCCGGTCCGCGCTCGACGAGCTGGTGCTGTTGCAGGTGGCCGACGACTCCGTCGAGGAGCTCCTCGACGGCGCGCACTGGTATGAGGATGCGCTCGCGGCCGCGTCCTCTGACCTCCCGTCGGCCCTGCGCGACGCATGGACACCGGACGACCTCTACCTGCTGTTCACCGGTGGTACGACGGGACGCCCGAAGGGCGTGATGTGGCGCCAGGCGGACATCTTCGTCGCCGCGATGGGAGGGCGTCGCACCCGCACCGACGACGAGTGGTCCGGCCTCGACGAGATCGTCGCCACGGCAGCACTCGGCGGCGCTCGGCTCACACCGGCCGCGCCCTTCATGCACGGCGCCGCCCAATGGCTGGCCTTCAGCTGCTTCACCGCGGGCAACACGTTGGTGATCCCCACCGTCGTGGACCACTTCGACCCGGCCGACGTGCTCCGCACCGTCGAGCGGCACGGTGTCGACATCCTCCTGGTCGTCGGCGACGCCTTCGGCCGACCCATCGCGGACGAGCTCGAGTCGGGTGACCACGACGCCAGTTCCCTGCTCGCCTTCGTGTCCGGTGGCGCGACCCTGTCGAGCGGCGTGAAGTCGAGGTTGTTGGCCAGCGTCCCCACGATGATGATCCTCGACGGGCTGGGCGCGTCGGAGACCGGCGCGCAGGGGGCGAGCACCGTGGCCGCCGGACAGTTGCCGTCCTCGGGACGCTTCCGTCCCGGGAAGGGAACCTGCGTGCTGTCCGAGTCGCTCGATTCGCTCCTCGAGCCCGGCCACCTCGAACCGGGGTGGTTGGCTCAGCATGGTCGAGTGCCGCTCGGCTATCTCGGCGACCCCGCGAGCTCGGAGCGCACGTTCCCGACGATCGACGGGGTTCGGTACTCCGTGCCGGGTGATCGGGCCCTCCTTCGCGACGACGGGTCGATCGAGCTGCTGGGGCGTGACGCCGTGACGATCAACAGCGGCGGGGAGAAGATCTTCGCCGAGGAGGTCGAGCGGGCCCTCGCCGGGCATCCAGCAGTGGTCGACGTGGTCGTGTGCGGTCGTCGGAGCGAGCAATGGGGCGAGGAGGTCGTGGCGATCATCCGGCTTCGCGCCGATGCGGCTGCGTCCGACGACGATCTGTTGGTCGAGGCCGGTCGCCACATCGCTCGCTACAAGCTGCCCAAGGCGATCATCCGGCGTTCCGAGATCCAGCGGTCGCCGTCGGGCAAGGCCGACTACCGCTGGGCCCGTGACGCCGCCGCGAACGGCTGAGACGGGGGAATTTCTCGTCCTGGCGGTAGTCTGAGAGCACTTCTCAGACCATCCCCCAACCGATCGACGGGGATCGCGAGACTGGACGAGAACCATCTCGGGTAAGTTCCGAGGAGTCATAGGCGGAGCGAACCAAGTAACTGCAGCTCGTTGCGCGATGCGAGCCCATGAGGGAGCGGACCAATGAACACCCCCGAAGAGACGCCCACACCCCGGCCACGCCTCGGCGCGATGGCCCGGATGATTGCCGGCCTCGTGTTGGTGCTGACGGGAACCGTGCTCACGGTCGCCCCCTCCGGCGCGAACCCGAGCGACGCGAACCATCCCGAGTACTGGGCGGACCGGTACGACACCCAGTGCTGGGCGCACGACAACGACAAGTCGAGCAATGCTCACGGCAAGATCGAGACCGACGACCAGGGTCGGCAGTACGTGGTGCTGTCGCCGCCTCCGGCGAACCTGGTCTATCGGGTGCTGATCGTGAAGGCTGGATCCGGCCAGAGCGTGAGCGACGGCGACCCGAACGAGGTCTACGAGTGGCCGACGCCTGGCGCGAAGAACCTCTACTACGCGGACGATTTCAAGGCGATCTCCCACTGGATCGTCTGCAAGTCGCCGGCTCCGACGCCGAGCACCTCGACGACCGTCGTGTCCTACCCCACCACCACGACGACCGCAGCGCCGACGACCACCTCGACGACCGCGGCACCGACCACCACCACGACGACCGTGGCACCGACCACCACCACGACCGTCGTGCCCGACGATGACGAGCCCAACTCCACCACCTCGACGACCGCGGCGCCGACCACCACCTCGACGACCGTCGTACCCGACGATGAGCCCTACTCCACCACCACGACCGTCGTCCCGGCCACCAACCAGGCCACCACCACGACCGTGGCGCCCGGCGATGACACGCCGAACACCACCACCACATCGACAACGGTGGTTTCCGTGCTCGGCGCGACGACCATCAGGGCCGGTGGCGGCGAATCCCAGCCCAGTGGCGGCCAGCCCGGCGTGTCGCCGTCGGCTCAGGTCGCGAATCGGCCGGCGAGCGCACTGGCCTTCACCGGCCGCGACTCCCGCCTGGGCCTGCTGGTGGGGCTTGCGCTCATCGCAGCCGGCGCGATCGTCATGACCGTCGAGCGCCGACGCTTCCGCCAGGGCTGAGCGGCAGGAATCCAGAAGAACGCCTGAACTGGCGGTCGATCCGGGCGCACGTGCGCAACGTTCGACCGCCAGTTCGGATGATCGGGCCGGGTGACCTCAGGCCAAGGCGTCGTGGAGCGCGGTGGCGACCCGCGACTGCTGATCGGCGGTGATGCCGGGATAGAGCGGGATCGTCAGGATCTCCGCCGCCACGCGCTCGGCCACCGGGAACGAGCCCACCCCCTGGCCGAGGAAATCGAAGGCCGGATGGAGGTGGACCGGCACGGGGTAGTGGATCGCCGCGCCGATTCCTTCTGACTGCAGCGCCTCGAGCACGCGATCACGGTCCGGCACGCGGACCACGTAGAGGTGCCATACGTGCTCGTTGCCGTCGAGCGTGGTCGGTGTCACCACCTCCTCGATGTCCGCGAGGAGCTCGTCGTAACGGGCGGCGGCCTCGCGGCGGAGTCGGTTCCACTCGTCGAGGCGGGCGAGCTTCGCGCTGAGCACGACCGCCTGGAGGGTGTCGAGCCGGGAGTTCACCCCCATCTCGTCGTGGCGGTAGCGGACGCGGCTGCCGTGGGCCCTGATGGTCGCGATGCGGTCGGCGAGCTCGTCGTCGTCGGTCAGCACCGCGCCTGCGTCACCGTAGGCACCCAGGTTCTTGCCCGGATAGAAGCTGGTGGCCGCGACCCTCCCGTGGGACCCCATCCCCTTGCCGTTGCGGGTGGCGCCCTGCGACTGGGCGGCGTCCTCGACCAGCACCAGGCCCCGCTCTTCCGCGATCGGTGCGAGGCGCTCGAGGGGTGCGATCTGGCCGTAGAGGTGCACGCCGGCGATCGCGCGGGTGCGAGCACCGACCGACTCCGCGGCCTGACCCACGTCGATGAGGAACGACGCCTCGTCCTGGTCGACCAGCACCGGGGTCGCTCCCGCCCTGACCACCGCCTCGGCGGTGGCGATGAAGGTGTTGGCGGGAAGGATCACTTCGTCGCCGGCACCGATGTCGAGCGCCCGGAGCGCGAGCTCGATCGCGTCGGTGCCGTTGGCCACACCGACGCAGCGAGCGGTTCCGCAATAGGCGGCGAAGGCGCCCTCGAACTCGGCCACCGCAGGGCCGTCGATGAACGCCGTCCGCTCGAGCACCTGGGCCCAGCCTGCCTCGACCTCCGCGGAGATCTGGTCGCGTTGCCAGCCGAGGTCGACGAGGGGGATGTTGGTCATCGGGAGGGCTCCTGGGCGACGGTGGATCGAGGTGGAGGCGTCAGGCATGGACGATCGGGACGGACTCGCCGTTCGAGTCGAGGCTCTTCGTCCCCGCCTCGAGGATCTCGAGGATCCGCACGCCGGCATGGCCGTCGGTGAGCGGGGCACGGCCTTCACGGATCGAAGCGGCGAACTCGCCGACCACCCCGCCGAGGGCCTCGACGTTCTCCTGCAGCGCCGGGTACAGCATGTCGCCCATGCGATACGACACGAACAGCTGCTCACGCTCGTCACCGACGAGGGGCTGCACCTCGACACCACGGTCCACGATCGCGAGGCGCTGGAACGGCTTCATGTCATCCCACACCGCCATCTGCTTCGAGCCGGCGAAGACCGTCTGACGAATCTTGCCCGGGCTCAGCCAGTTCACGGTCACGTGCGCGATCGCACCGTTCGACAACGGCATCGTGAGATAGCCGACGCAGCGCTGGCCCGCTCCGATCGGATCAGCCCCATGGGCGGACACGGCCACCGGTCGCGCGCTGTCCGGCAGGACGAAGTCGATGATCGACAGGTCATGGGGAGCCAGGTCCCAGAACACGTCCACGTCGGACTGCACGAGCCCGAGGTTCGCCCGGATCGAGTCGACGTAGTAGAGGTCGCCGAGCCGTCCCGAGTGCACGAGCTCGCGCAGCGCCGCGACCGTCGGCGTGTAGCAGAACGTGTGATCGCACATGACGACCAGGCCGCGTTCCTCGCCCGCGTCGACGATGCGCTTGCCGTCGGCCGCGGTGGTGGCGAGGGGTTTCTCGACCAGGACGTGACGACCGGCCTCGAGGCATCGCATCGCAAGGGGAAGGTGCGACCCCGGGGGCGTCGCGATCGCCACACCCTCGACGCCGTCGTCGGCCAGGACCTCGTCGAGATCGGCGGAGACCCGGACATCGGAGCGGGAGCCCGCCAGCTTCTCGGCCTTCGCGAGGTCGAGATCGACGATCCATCGGAGGTCGGCGTCGCGGCTGTTGAGGAAATTCCGCACGAGGTTGGGACCCCAGTACCCCGCACCCACCACCGCTACGCCGACCGGCGCGTGCCCTTCGTTCGCCATATGTGCCTCAGCCCCCCTGTCGGTCGGCAGGTCAGGGTACGGACGCTGCGACCACAAGACCAACTGGATCGACGGCCCCGGGCCGGTCCAGTCGCGAGATTCTGGCACCGGCCCCGCTCGGCCGTAGCCTTCGAGCCGTGAGCCGGACCGATACCGAGCACCAGGCCGTCAGCATGCCCGACGAGCTCCCGACCGGTCCGGAGAAGGTGGCGGCGGTGCGCTCGATGTTCGACGCGATCGCGCCCCGCTATGACCTCGTGAACCGGGTCATGACATTCCGGATGGACGTCGGATGGCGGCGGCGCACGGTCTCAGCGCTCGGGCTGCCTCCCGGCTCGGTCATCGCCGACCTGGCGTGCGGTACCGGCGACCTGTGCCACGAGCTCTCGGGTCGGGGGATGCGTCCGCTCGGTTTCGACCTCTCGATGGGGATGCTGCGGGCCGCCCCTCACCCCTTCCCGCGGGCCCAGGCCGACGCACTACGCCTTCCGCTCCAGCCGGCCTCGGTCGACGGCGTCACCTGCGGGTTCGCCCTCCGCAACTTCGTCGAGCTCGCCCCGTTCCTCGCCGAGATGGCGAGGATCACCCGGCCGGGTGGCCGCATCGCCCTGCTGGAGGTCGCGCAGCCGGCGAACGCCCTGCTCCGTTTCGGCCACTCGATCTATTTCGGCTCCGTCGTGCCTCGCGTGGGAGGCGCGCTCTCGGATCGACAGGCCTACCGCTACCTCCCGAAGTCGGTCGCCTACCTCCCCGAGCCCGACGCGCTGCTGGCGATGATCCGCGACGCCGGATTTCCTGATGTCCGTCGCCACATGCTCTCGGGCGGCATCAGCCAGCTGATCTCCGCCACGCGCTCCCAAGGCGGATCGTGAGCGCGGTCGTCTCGAGGCTCGATCCGGGCTCGGCCTGGCCCGGTCCCGACGCCGATGTCTGGTTCAGCTCGCCGCGTCGCGACCTTCGAGGGTGGGGAGTCGCTGAGGTCATCGAGCTCTCGGCGCCGTGGGTCGACCACGTGTCGGAGGTCGCCACGAGGCTGGGCACGATCGAGGTCTCCCATGCCGGCGATGTCGACGGCCCCGGTACCGGACCGATCGCGTTCGGCGCGCTGCCGTTCGATCGGTCCGCGGCCGCCCGGCTGGTGATCCCTCGACGCATCGAGGGCGCCACCCCGGACGGCGAGCGCTGGGTGACCGAGGTCGGGACACGCTCCGCACCCGAGCTTCGGCAATCTCCGCTCCCACGACCTGCCTCGCAGGCCGACCCCGGCACGCTCACCGTCTCGGCCCCGGTCGACACCGACGACTGGTGCGACGCCGTCATGGAGGCCACCAAGCGGATCACCTCGAACGCGTTGACGAAGGTCGTCCTGGCGCGCGAGTTGCGCGTCGAGGCGGACGTCGAGCTCGACCACCGGGTGATCGGCGCACGACTCGCGGCGGCACATCCTCGGGCGCTGCGCTTCGGTGTCGACGGCTTCTGCGGCGCCAGTCCCGAGCTGCTGGTGTCGCGGATGGGCGAGGTGGTGCGGGCGCACCCGATGGCCGGCACGACGCCCCGGAGCGGGGACGCAGAGGCCGACGCCAGGCGGGCGGGCGAGATGCTGGCGTCGGCGAAGATGCGCGAGGAGCACCAGATCACGATCGACGAGGTCCACGAGATCCTGCTGCCGTGGTGCTCCTATCTCGACGCCGAACCGGAGCCATCGGCGATCGCCGCGGGCAGCGTCCAGCACCTGGCGACCCTCGTGGAGGGCCGGCTGTCACAGCCGGCGCCGTCGGTGATCGAGCTGGTCGCGGCACTGCATCCGACACCGGCGGTGGGCGGCTCGCCCCGTGGCGTCGCGCTCGACCTGATCGCCGAGCTCGAGCCGGCGGGTCGGGGCCGCTACGCCGGGCCCGTCGGCTGGGTCGACCATGCCGGGAACGGTGCCTGGGCCGTGGGAATCCGCTCGGTCAGCGTCACAGGTCGACAGGCGTCGCTGTGGGCAGGCGTCGGCGTCGTCGCGGACTCCGACCCGACCGCCGAGCTCGACGAGACGCGAGCGAAGTTCGCCGCGACGCTCCCCCACATCGTCCGGCTCTAGCGGCAGGCTCCACCGGTCGAGCCGGGGACCTCCTACAAAGGAACTTTTCGCCGCGTTCGAGCGACAAATGCCGCGGCGGATTGGCGATGCTCCCGACGGGGCACCGGAGCGACAAATGCCGCGGCGGATTGGCGATGCTCCCGACGGGGCACCGGAGTGTGTGCCCTCACCTCCGTGCGGAAGCTCTTGAAGCGGGACGCGCGCTCAAACACGAGGCCCCCTCCCCCACCCTCTCCCTCCACGATTGTCGCTCAAACGCGGCGAAAATTCCCACTTGTGGTGGTGTCCCCACCGACGTACTCCTGCCCCTCGATCTCAGCTATCGACCGAGCGGGCGACGGCATCGTTGAGCGCTCGGTGAACCTCGACATTCCTGCCGCGATCCGAGTCGACGATCAGCACGCGGGTCCCTCTCTCGACCGACCAGTCCGTCACCGCGGAGCCGAGCTCGCCGGCTGAGCCCACCGCATCGACCCGGATGCCGTGGGCGCGGGCCAGGCCCGCGAGGTCGGTGCCGTGCGGCGTGCCGAAGAGTTGTTCGAACTGCGCCTCGGGGAGCACCTCGGCCTGTGGAAGGAACGAGAAGATGCCACCTCCGTCGTTGTCGACGACCACGATGAGCAGGTCGACACCTCGGTCACGAAGCCCGGCGAGCGCGTTGGTGTCGTGGACGAACGCGACGTCACCTATCAGGCACACCGTGGGCGCCCGCGAACCGATGGCAACGCCGACGGCGGTCGACATCACCCCGTCGATGCCGTTCGCGCCGCGGTTGGCGAGCACGCGCACGCCTCGTCGGGGTGGTGCGTACCACTCGAGATCACGAATCGGCATCGAGGATGAAACGACCAGCGAGGCCCCGTCGGGC
>DATEEV010000047.1:0-23546 GCA_035281005.1 Microthrixaceae bacterium
TCGCGGATCAGATCCGCCTTGTTCAGCCGGGACACTCCGGAGATGCCCCGCTCCCGGGCGCGACGTCGCAGCTCTGCCGCCGTCAACGCCTCGAGCTCATCGTTGGCCTCCTGCACCAGGTCGTCGGTGGTGACGGCCTCCGATGGTGTGTGGTTCCGCAGTTCGTCGTGTGAGGATCGGTCGAGCAGCTCGGCCAGCGCAGGGGCGTCCTCGACCGTCACGAGCAGGCTGGGGTGGCGGACCAGACCGAGGGGGTCGAGGCCTCTCACGGGCCGATCGAAGGTGATTCGGGTTCCCAGGTTCGGGTTCGTCGCGATGATCAGCCCCCGGTCCGCCAGCGACACCTGGGCGGGACCGACCAACCTCGGCCACGAGAACCCCTCGACGACATCGGCCGAGGTGACGTTGGACAACTCCGTTCGCACGAGCCATGGCCCGAACCGAGCGGTCAGGTGCCCGTCGTCGAGCTCCACCGCGGCCGTCTCGGGTCGCACGCCGAAGAGCCTCGCCGCAACCTCGTAGACAGGATGGAAACGGAACCTCATCGCCAGATCGGTCATGGGGGGACTTACCCCGCAGACGGCGCTGCTCAGTCACGCCGGAGATGCGGACGATCTGCTGTGTCGAGCTTGCCGAGTTGATCGATCAGGCTACGCTGCGACGAATCATGTAGATGTTTCGCCGGAGGGCGTTGTCATGGACGTGCCGTACACATGGAGGCCCACAGGCTGGTACCAGATCGGCTGGTCGGCCGACTTCCCGACCGGCCGGACCGTGCCGCTGCGCTACTTCGGCGAGGAGCTCGTGGCCTACCGCGGCGACGGCGGCGACCTGCACGTGCTCCAGGCCCACTGCCCCCACCTCGGCGCCCACATCGGCCACGGCGGGAAGGTCCACGGCGATTGCGTGACCTGCCCGTACCACGGCTGGGAGTGGGGCCCCGATGGCGTCAACGTGTCGATCCCCTACCAGGACAAGCCCAACCGCTCGAAGCAGCTCCGCGTGTGGCCGGTCGACGAGCAGTACGGCTCGATCTACCTCTGGCACCACCCCGAGGGTGCACCACCGTCGTGGCCGATGCCCGACGTCTTCCTGTCGTTCCCACAGTTCGAGACCGACCCCGCGGCGTACTACGAGCCGGTCACCGCGAAGGCCGAACGCGAGCCGGTGCACCCCCAGGTCGTGGCCGAGAACGGGCCCGACAGTGTCCACTTCCGCTACGTGCACCGCTCGACGGTGTCGCCGGTCGCGCTCGACTGGAACCCGGACGGCCCGATCTGGAAGTTCCTCACGGGCTGGCCCGACACTCGCAGCGACGACCCCGACGCGATGGTGCTGCGGATCCACAGCTGGCTGGTCGGCCTCGGCGGATCGATCACCGCGTTCGAGGGCGTCCAGCAGCACCGGCTCACCTTCACGGTCACTCCCGTCGAGCACGGCGTGTCCGATCTCTTCTACACGGTGTGGTGGCCACGCGTGCCCGGCGACGACTCGCCTCTCCCGCCACCCGATGTCGCTGAACGGATCGACAAGGAGTTCCTGTCCACGATGGAGGACGACCTCGAGATCTGGCGCTACCAGCGCTACGTCGAGAGCCCGGCGCTGGCACAGCAGGACGCCAAGCCGTACAAGGCGCTCCGGGCCTGGGCGCTGCAGTTCTACGACGAGCCGGCCCCCTGATGGACTTCGCGCTCAGCGACGAGCAACACGAGCTCGTCTCGTCGTTCGCCAGCCTGTTGGGCAAGGCGTCATCTCCGGAACAGGTCCGGGCGGCCGAGCCCGGAGGTTTCGACGCCGACCTGTGGCGCACCCTGGTCGAAACCGGAGTGGTGACGATGGGCGTGGCCGAGCAGCGTGGCGGTTGGGGCGCCTCACTGCTCGATCTCACGCTCGTCGCCGAGCTGGTGGGACGGTCGGCGGCCCCCGCGCCCGTCGTGGAGACCCAGGTGGCGGCGCGCCTGCTCGCTGCCGTCGGTTCGCCCGTCGCCCTCGACGCCCTCGGCCCGGTCCTCGCTGGCGAGCAGTTGATCTCACTCGCCGTTCGTCCGGTCCACGCTGCGGTGGCGAAGCTCGCGCCGGCCGGCGCCGTGTGCGACGCCCTCGTGGTGCTCGACGGCGACGCGCTGCGACTCGTGCCCGTGTCGGAGGCCAACCGGACCACCGTCGCGAACCTGGCCTCCGCACCGCTCGCGGATGTCCGCCTCGAAAACGGGCCGGTCCTCGTCGAGGGCCCCGTGGCGGCGAGGCTCTTCGACGCGGCGATCGACGAATGGCTGACCCTCACCGCCGCGGCGGTCGTCGGCACCGGCCTCATCGCGCTCGATCTCGCGTGTGCCTACGCGGTCGAGCGGAAGGCGTTCGGTGCGCCCATCGGCTCCTTCCAGGCGATCTCGCACCCCCTGGCCGACGACGCGACCAACCTCGACGGCGCACGACTCCTCGCCCAGGAGGCGGCGTGGGAGCTCGACCGCGCCGGTGATCGCGGGCGGGAGCTCGCGGCCATGGCTTTCGCCTTCGCGTCGGCCACCGCCGAGAGGACCACCTACGACGCCCTCCACACCCACGGCGGCTACGGCTTCATGCTCGAGTACGACGTGCAGCTGCACTGGCGGCGCGCACGCGGCTGGCCCCGAGTCTGGGGCGACACCGACGCCGCCCACCGGCGCGCCGCGGACGCACGCTACGGGGGCTCACGCAGGGGAACTGCCGGCTGATGGACTTCGAGTGGGATGCCGAGACCCAGCGGTTCCGCGAAGAGGTACGTCGCTTCCTCGACCTGCACCTCACCCCGGAGCTCGAGGACCAGCTCTACGAGGAGGGCCTGACCCACGACGAGGGCTTCGCCGCGGCGCTCGGAGAAAGGAACTGGATCGCCGGTGAATGGGCGCGCGAGGGCTTCGAGGCGCTCGACGGCGAGGCGATGCAGGTGCTCGAGGAGGAGTTCGCCCGCACCGAGGCGCCCTACTACGCGGTGTCGACCTCGATGATGGTCGCGAAGGTCATCCGCGCGGTCGGCTCGGAGTGGTTGAACTCGGAGATCGTGCCGAAGGTCGTCACCGGAGAGGTTGCGATCGCCCTGGGCATGAGCGAGCCCGAGGCGGGCTCCGACGTCGCCGCCGTGCAGACCCGCGCCCGCGAGGTCGAGGGGGGCTGGGTGATCGACGGTCAGAAGATGTTCACCACCAACGCCAACATCTGCGAGTTCGTGTTCCTGCTGGCCAGGACCGACCCGGACAGCGTTCGTCATCGGGGTCTCACCACCTTCCTGGTGCCCGTTGCCAGCGATGGCTTCGAGGCGCAGGCGGTCGTCACGGTGTCGGGCGAGAGAACGAACATCACGTACTACAGCGACCTGGTCCTCGAGGACCGTTGGCGGATCAGCGAGGTCGGTGCCGGATGGCAGTCGCTGATGATGGCGCTCCAGGACGAGCATTCAGCGCCGTTCTGCGCGCACCTCGGCCGGGCGCTCGACGCGGCCGAGCAGTGGGGCGCCGACCCGGGACCGGACGGCACCGCACCCATCGAGCGAGCCGACGTCCGCCAACGCCTGGTGAAGGTCGCCACCGACCTCGAGGTCGCCCGCCTGCTCGAGCGGCGCACGAGTTGGATGGAGACCGTCGGCGAGGTGCCGGTCGCCGAGGGGCCGATGAGCAAGCTGTTCAGCACGGAGGCGATCGTGCGCGGCTCGGAGGAGCTCACGGCCCTCGTCGGGCCCGACGCGCTCCGCAGCCGCAGCGACCCCAGCGCGGTGCACGGCGGGCGCATCGAGCACCTACTGCGGTTCTCGCTCGGCACCACCATCTACGCGGGCACCAGCGAGGTGCAGCGCAACATCATCGCTCAGCGTCGGTGCGGACTGCCCCGATGATCCGAGGGAGAGAGGGAGAAACGATGAGGCGAGGGATCTGGACGTTCGCGGCGATCGCGATCATCACGACGGCGTGTGGGGCGAGGGGCGACACCGCTGGAGACGACGAGAGCGAGGGGCCGACCACCACGGCCGCGGCGGCGGTCACGACCGAGTTCGGCGAGATGGCGTCGCCGTGTGGCGACGCCGCGGACGGGAAGCCGATCACGCTCGACCCTGCCGAGGCAGGTACCGGAACCGACAAGCTCCATGTCGGCATCGCGAACGAACGCACCGCCGAGGCGCGGCCCGGTCTGCTCGAGGAACTGTGGAACACCGGGGTCGCGTTTGCGAACTGGTGCAACGAACAGGGCGGCATCGGCGGCCTCGAGGTGGTGCCCGTCGACCTCGACGGCAAGCTCTTCAAGGTCGAGGCCGCGATGACCACGGCGTGCACCGGGGTCTTCGCCATGGCCGGTGGCGCCTTCGGGCAGGACAACCAGGTCTTCACGGGCAAGGACGGCTCCGACTTCCACAAGTGCAAGCTCATTGCGTTTCCCGCCCTGACCGTGTCGACCGACTTCGGTGAGGCCAACGGCGTGGTCCAGGCCATCGGCAACCACGGCTACGTGAAGTCGGTGTCGTGGCTCGATGACCTGAAGTCGCTCTATCCCGACGAGGTCGCCAAGACCGTCGTGGTGTACCCCGAGGGCCTCCCGTCGGTGAAGGTCAACGCCCAACAGGTCAAGGCCGTGGCGGAAGAAGCCGGCTTCGGCCTGCTCGACGACATCACGTTCCAGGTGCTGAACAACGACTTCTCGATCACCGCCCAGAAGGTGATGACGGAGGGGGCGACGTCGGTGAGCTTCATCGGCGAGACCGAGGGCTTCGCGATCTTCGTCGCGGAACTGAAGACCAAGGGCTACCAGGGCATCGTCTGGGCCGACACCAACCTCTACGACCCCAAGGTCCTCACCACTCGCGGGCCGGAGAACGCCGAGGGCGTGTTGGTCCGCGAGGTCATCCACCCCTTCGAGGAGGCCGAGATGTGGCCCGCCACGAAGCAATTCATCGACATCGTCACCGAATACGGGCCACCAGGGTCCGCGCCGACCGCGCTCGGCGTGCAGTCCTTCTCCGCCAGCCTTCTCCTCGCCCGGTCGGTCAACGACTGTGCGGCGTCCAACGATGGCCGGGTCACCCGGCAGTGCGTGGTCGAGGCAGCGAACCAGATCACCGACTGGAGCGCCGGTGGGCTTCACGCCCCCTACGACCTCTCCGGCGAGAGCACCCAGTCATGCTCGATGTGGCTCCAGGTCACCGACGGCGAGTACACGAGGAAGTTCCCCGAGCTCGGTTCGGACGACGACACCGACGACGGCATGCACTGTGACCCTGAGGGCCTCATCCCCATCGAAGGCGACTTCGGCCAAGGCAACGTCGACCCCACGCGGGGTTATTGAGCGCCGAGGCGGTCAGCGAGCAGCAGCGGTTCGCTTGGCGGCCCGCTTCGCGGTGCTGGTGGTGCGCTTCGCGCTGCTGCGTACCGTGCTGGTGGTGCGCTTCGCGGTGCTGGTGGTGCGCTTCGCGGTGCTGCGCGGGGTGCTGGTGCGCTTCGCGGTGCCGGTGGTGGTGCGCTTCGCGCCGCTGCGCGCGGTGCTGGTGCGCTTCGCGGTGCCGGTGGTGGTGCGCTTCGCGGTGCCGGTGGTGCGCTTCGCGCCGCTGCGCGCGGTGCTGGCGGTGCGCTTGGCGCCCCGCTTCGCCGTGCCGGCCGTGCGCTTCGCACTCTGCTTCGCGGTGCCGGTGGCGCGCTTCGCGCTCTGCTTGGCGGTGCTGGCCGTGCGCTTGGCGCCCGAGGCCGTCTCCTTGGCGGTGCGCTTGGCACCGGCGCGGGCGGAGCGGACCGTGGCCTGTGCGCCATCGGTGGCCGTCGAAGCGGTCCGCCGCACCTTGTCGGCCGTCTTGCGCGTGCGGGTCGACCCTCGGGTCGACGCGCTCCGGGGCTTCGGGTCCTGTCGGATGCGATCGATCAGCTCCTGCGCGGCCTGCTTGCCGCCCTGAGTGAGGCCGCTGACCGTGTCGTTGACCCGATCCACCACGCCGGCGAAGGCACCGCTCATAGCGTTCAGCGGTGCGGTGGCGGGGAGCCGGGGGTGCGGGTGGGTAGGGGCCTTCTCCTTGGCCTTCTCCATCGCCTCGCCGAGGTCCGTGAGCGACGCCCGAGTGAGTTGGTCACGAACCTTGGGGAAGAATTCCTTCTCCTCTTCCTTGACGTGGTGCCGCACCGCCTCGATCAGCACCGTCACCTTGGCGTCGAATCGCTCGTCGGTCGGGTCGAGATCCTCGAGCTCGGATAGGAGCCACTTCACGATGTGATGCTCCTCGGTGCTCTCGAGCACGGTGTCGTCGACCCCGTCCACGGTGGCCCGACTGACCGGGTAGAAGAGCTGTTCTTCGATGGCGGCGTGCCGGGAGAGCTCCTCGATGATCCGGTCGACGACCTTGCGCTTGTCCGCGTGCGCCCGGTCACCCGCCTTCTCGAACCGACGAAACAGTTCCTCGACCTTGCGGTGGTCGTCCTTGAGCAGCGTGATCGCGTCCATGGGGCAACCCGTACCCAACAACACGCGATCGCAACCGGGTCCGGTGCAGGTACGGTCGGCGGCGGGTCGATCCGGGGGAGCGTGAACGTGAATCGAACGCGAGTCATCGTCCTCGTCGTCGTGATGGGCGCCGTGCTCGCAGCCGCCGGATTCGCGATCGGCGCCGCGACCTCAGGCGACGATCGCAGCGGCGACGACTCGAACGCGAGCGCCGATGGCAACGAGCCGCGGGAGCCCGTGCCGGCGACCACCCCCCCGGTCTCTGTCGTCGCATCACCACCCGTCGAACAGGTCCCGTTCGGGGACGCCGAGCGCGGCACCCGAACGGGCTCACCGCTCGACGATCTCCCCGGCGGCGTCCGCGTCCTCACCGACTTCGGGCAGCGCCCCGACTTCTCACCCGACGGGACGCAGGTGGTGTTCCTCGACGCCTCGCCGCTCGGTCAGGTGTGGATCGCCGATGTGGAGACCGGCGAGACGAACGAGATCACCGCCGGATTCGAGAACCGCGGGTTCTCCCGAGTCGCCTACCTGTCGAACGGCGACCTCCTGCTCTGTGGTCCGACCTCGGGGCCGGCGCCCACCGAGCAACAGCCCGAGGCCGGTCGGTTCACCGGCGTGATGTCGGTCCTGCGAGCACCCTTCGACGAGGAACCCGAATCGCTCGGCGTCCCCTGCTGGGAAGGGATCGCGACGGCGGGGAACTCGATGCGCATCGCGTGGAACCGCTCCGACATCGACTACACCGACCCCAACCTGGCCACCCGAGTGATCAACGGCATCACCGAGATCTGGACGGGCGAGATCGCCGACGTCGACGGCCGCGCCGCGGTCGTCGACGCGCGAAAGGTGCTCGATCGCGACTCGTTCGGCTCACTTGCCGTGTTCGAGGTGCAGGACTTCCGCCCACCCGACGAGAACGAGCTCATCCTGACCGCGTACGCCTACCAGGCCGGTGAGGTCCTCGGCCTCGATCTCGGGACCGGGGCGCTGCGCAACTACTCGAACAGCAGCGCGTACGAGGAGGCCGAGGCGGTTGCCCACGACGGCAGCGCGGTCTACGTCGAGCGCGACATCGCGTATGACGCGCTCACGCCCGGACCCCTCGACATCTGGCGCCTCGGGCTCGACGAGCCCACCTGGGAGCGCGTCACGAACTTCAACCGCTACGCCCCGTTCTACGCCTCGAACCCGGTCGTGTCCCGCGATGGGGACCTGCTCGCCTTCCAGCTCTCCGTCAACGGTGCGACCGAGGGCCAGGGAGAAGGCATCCTGCTCATGGACCTCACGCAATGAGCTCGTCGATCGCGGACGGTGTGTCGAGGTCGACGAAGGCGGCGGCGTAACGCCCGGACAGGGCGAGAGAGACCTCCGGCCGCTGCCAGGTGGAGGCCGCGGTCGCGAGCCAGATCGCCAGCCCGTGCGCGACCGATGCCCGATACCGCAGCCACACCTCCTCCGCCGATGGTGCCTCCGCGTCGGGAAGGTCCAGCGCGTGGCGGTACTCCGCGAGCAGCTCCGCTTCGCTCGACCGTCGATCCTCGACGGTGACCGCACCCTGCAGGAAGTAGCCGAGGTCGAGCGAGAAGTTGCCCCGACGGAGGACCTGCCAGTCGAGGAAGCCCACCTCGTCGCCCGGCAGCACGTAGGTGTTGCCGATGTGGGGGTCGCCGTGCAGCAGCGTGGCCGGCCCGTCGGCGAGCGTGGTGACGTAGCGCGCCCAGTGGTCGCCTTCGATCCGATCGCCGCTGAGCTCCCGGACGGTCGCAGGGATGCGGTCACCGGCCCGCCTGATCCCGACGTCGATGCCACGAGCCATCCCCGACCAGGCATGGAACGGCTCCACCCATGACAGTGCCGGCTGTCGATCCAGGCGATCGCCCCAGTACGCACTGTGCAACCTGGCCAGAGCCCGCACCCCGTGCGCCGCCTGCGCGACGCTCAGCGGTCGTGTGGCATCGCGCGGGTCGCCACCACGTGCGGTGATGTCCTCCATCACCATGAGGAAGTCGAGCGCGGGCTCGTCGATCAAGACCCGGTACACGCCGGGGTGGTCCACCGGCAGCGCAACGTCCGCGAGGAACAGGAGCGCCTCGTTGAACACGCCGCCCGTGCTCGCGTTCAGCTGGGTGTGGGCAGGGTCGGCGGCCTTGAGGAACACCGACGCCGGGCCTGAGCCGCTCGAGTACGTGAGCCCGAAACGGGCCCGCCGGTTCGTGCCGTCGTCGCGCAGGATCAACTCCACCTCGCTCACCACCGCGCCGGGCACGCGGGCGGCCAGCGCCGCGGTCATCCACTCCGCGTCGATCGCCTCCCAGCTCGCGGGGATGGTCGGGAACTGCGGCCGGTCGCTGCTCATGTCACTCCTGTCGAACCGGGTCAGCCTTGCGAGGCAGGATCCCGGAAAGGAACAGTGTCACGGCCTGATCGATGTGACGAGCCTCGTCCTCGCGGGAGCGGCGGACGCCGAAGTCGGCGAGGATCGTGGACGCACCGGCGATCATCGCGATGAACTGATCGGCAGCGAGCTCGAGGTCATCGACGACCACAGCCCCGGAGTCGAGCTGTGCTTCGAGGAGGTCGACCACCACCTTCACGTTCTGGCGCCAGGTGTCGAGGTTGGCCTCGCTGGCGAACTCGGGGAAGCGGTGGGCCTCGAGCAGGGCGAGGCGTCGGAGCTTCACCACCTCAGGATCGGTGACCGTGGCCAACACCGCTTCGGCGATCAGGCGCAACGAGGTCTCGAGGTCGCCTGCAGGAATCCCGAGCGCGACGTCATTGAGCGGCAGGCGCGACAGCGCCCACGGAACGACCGCCGCGAACAGGGCACGCTTGTCGCCGTACCGGGCGTAGAGGGTCCGCTTGGTGACGCCGGCGGCGGCGGCCACGGCCTCCATGGTGGTGCCGTCGAAGCCGTTGACGACGAACGAGTCGAGCGCGGCGCTGCGCAGCCGCTCCTCGATCGCCGCGCCCTCCTCGCGGGTCGGTCGACCGCGACGAGGGGCCTGGTTCACGAGCCCGGAACGGTTCCGATCGCCACCGCGCACGGGCCGTCGTCGACCTTGATCGTGTCGACGACCGCGAGGCTCTCGGTATCGATCACGGTGACGAAGTCGCCGGCAGGGTGGCAGACGAACGCGCGGTCACCGGCGCCGGTCAGCGCGATGAACGACGGCAACTCACCAACCGGTGCGGGCTCGGACACCTCGCCGGTCGCCAGCTCGATGGCCTGCATGGAGTTGTTGTAGACGTTCGAGACGATCATGCGCCGCCCGTCACGGGTGAAGGCCATGCACGCCGGCATCAACACGTCGATGGTGCCGGTGACGGCGTTGGTCTCGGTGTCGACGACGACGACCTTGTCGGCGCCGAAGGTGGCCGTGAGGTACAACGTCTCGGCGTCCGGCGACAGCACGGCGTCGTAGCACCAGTGCGGCATGTACACCTCCTTGTCCACCTCGTTGGCCTCGAGGTCGATCACCCACAGCGTCTTGCTCACGACGTACGCGCGGCGGCCGTCGGGCATCAGCACGACCTCCTCCGGCTGGGTGCCGATCATGATCGGGTCGGTCGCCTTCCCGCTGGCGACGTCGAGCACGGCCACCGCACCCTGCTTGCCGGTCTCCCGACCGAGGAGCGTGACCACCGCGCGGTCCCCACCTTCGGTGAACTCCAGGTCGTTGGGCTTCATGCCGAGGTCGATGATCGCCACGACCTCGTTGCTGGTGACGTCGACGACGGCGATGTTGTACCCCTCGGGGTTCGGCACGTAGAGCTGAGTGCCGTCCGGCGTGAAGGTCGGGTTCATCGGCGTGTTGGCGAGCTCGACCTGCCCTGAGGGCCAACGGTCGATCGTGTGTGGTTCGCCGTGGTCCATGCGGATGGTGTCGACGAGTCGGTTCGACGCCACGTCGATGACCGACACGGTGTCCGCGTACGAGTTGGAGACGTAGGCCAGTTCGGTGCTCATTCACAACCCCCGGGTGCTAAATCAACGGTACCGTATATATATGACGGAGCCTACCGCTGCTGCCCGAATCGTCCAGTGGACCACCGGCCTGGTGGCCCGACAGGCCGTGCGGGCGATCGTGGAACGGCCCGACCTCGAGCTCGTCGGGGCCTACGCCTTCAGCGCCGAGAAGGTCGGGAGCGACGTCGGCGACCTCGTCGGGCTCGGGCGGCAGCTCGGCATCACGGCCACCGACGACATCGACGCCCTCATTGCACTCCGGCCGGACTGCGTCGTCTACATGCCGCTGCATCCCGACGTCGCCGACATGACACGCCTGCTCCATGCGGGTGTGAACATCGCGACCACATCGTGGTTCGTCACCGGTCGCGCCCTCGGCGCCGACGCGCTCGGCGCGCTCGACGACGCGGCCCGGGAAGGCGGTGCGAGCCTCTTCGGCAGCGGGATCCACCCCGGCCACACCGACTACCTCGCCGCGATCGCCTCGGGCATCTGTCGCAGCGTCCGCTCTGTCCGCATCCTCGAGTCGGCCGACCTCTCGCTCTGGGCGGCCGATCCGAACCAGGACGAGCTGGGTTGGGGACGCCCCGCCGGTGACCCGGGGCACGCGGAGGACCTCGAGCGCGCCACCGCCATCGACATCGATTCGTTGGACCTGCTCGCCCAGCTCTTCGGCGTCGCCCTCGACGACGTCCGGTTCGAGGTCGAGTTCGCGCACGCGACCACCGACCTCGACATCCCGGGCCGATCGATCAGGCGCGGCCACGTCGCCGGCATCGACATCCGTTGGATCGGCACCTCCGGTGGGGCCGACATCGTCGAGGTCAACCTCCGCTGGACGCTCGGAACCGATCTCGACCCGGCCTGGGGTGCTCCCGAGGGATTCGTGTTCGAGGTGCGCGGCACGCCATGCGTGACGTTGCGACTCGACATCCTCCCCGACGACCTCGACTCTCTCCCGATCGAGGAGATGATGGCCTTCGGTCAGCTGATCACCGCGGCCCCCGTCGTGAACGCGATCCACTCCGTCGTCGCAGCGCGGCCCGGTGTGATCACCTACGCCGACATCCCTCCGGTGGTGGCACCGCTCGTCCCCCGGCCGCTCGAGGTGGGCGCCGCACCGAAGTAGGCGTCCTCGAGTCGCGCGGGGTCGGCCCGCAGCACCGCCGCCGGTTGGTCGAGCACGACCTCGCCGTGCACCAGCACCATCGCCCGGTCCGCCACCTGGAGGGCGAGCCCGACGTGTTGCTCGACGAGGACCACCACGGCGTCGGTCCCGTCGGCGATGCGGCGCACCGTCGGCAGCAGCTGTTCCACCACGACCGGGGCGAGGCCCATGCTCATCTCGTCGACGAGCAGCACCCGAGGTTCCTGCACGAGGGCGCGGGCGAGCGCGAGCATCTGCTGTTCGCCGCCCGAGAGGTTTCCCGCGGTGACCCGGCGACGGTTCCCGAGCACCGGGAAGAGATCGAGGGCCTCGTCGACCGTGGTCGCGCGCTTGCCACGGGCAGCTCGGAGGTTGTCCTCGACCGTGAGGGTCGTGAACAGCGCCCGGTCGTCGGGCACGAGGACCAGTCCGGCGCGCGCCGCCGCCGTCGGCCGTCCGTTGCGCAGGAGCTCGCCGGCGATGGACACGGAGCCGGCCTGGGCCGGCAACAAGCCCGCCATCGTCAGGAGCACCGTAGTCTTGCCGGCGCCGTTCGGTCCGAGGACCGCGACGATCGACCCGGCCTCGGCCGCGAGCTCGAACGACGACACGACCGTGACCTCCCCGTAGCCCGCCTTCAGACCGCGGCACTCGAACAGCGCAGCGTCGGTGGCGGCGCTCGCGCTCATGGTGCGACGGTCTCGGCAGCATGCGTCGCGCCCAGGTACGCGGCCGCGACAGCGGGGTCGGTCTTGATCGCCGACGGCGGGCCCGAGGCGATGACCCTGCCGAAGTCGAGGACGGAGATCGAATCGCAGAGGTTCAGCACCAGGTGCATGTCGTGGTCGATGAGGACGATCGTGACACCGCTGTCCCGGATGCTTCGCAGCTGTTGGCCGAGCCATTGGCTCTCCCGCGTGTCGAGGCCACCTGCCGGCTCGTCGAGCAGCAGCACCTCCGGATCGCCGATCAGCGCCCGGGCGATCGACACGAGCTGGCGTCGCCCCTGGGCGAGCTCCCCCACCGGTCGCTCGGCGACGTCGGCGAGGCCCAGCAGCGCCAGCGTGGCGTCGAGGTCGAGTGCGGCCCGGTCGCCGGATGCGACTGCTCCCACTCCGACGTTCTCGTTGACCGTCAGGTCGTCGTAGAGCTGCATCTGCTGGAAGGTGCGCCCGAGTCCGGCGCGAACGCGGCGATGGGGCGCGAGCCCAGTGAGATCGCGACCCGCGAGCCGCACGGTCCCGGTGCTCGGAGTGAACCCACCGATCGCATCGAGCAGTGTGGTCTTGCCGGCGCCGTTGGGGCCGATGAGCCCGACGATGGTGCCGCGGCGGACCTCGAGGTCGGCGCCGTCGACGGCCACCACTCCCCCGTAGGTCACCCGCACGTCCGAGACCGACAGCACCACCTCTCCCCCCGGCGCCGGCTCCTCCGACCGGAGCCGCACGTCGGATCTCGCCGGACGCGGCGACACCTCGTCGAGCTTCGACTCGCGGCGCCTCGCCAACGCGGCGTGGATCGGACCGACGACGCCTTCAGGGTTCTTCACGATCGTGATCACCAGCCCCACACCCGTGACGATCGCGAACCATTCGCCGAGGTCGAACGCCTCCTCGGTCAACACCGCAACGAGCCCACCCGCGGCGAGCACGCCACCGACGAGCCCTCCTGAGACGCTGGTGATCCCGGCGACGTAGGCCGTGCCGAAGAGCGCGAGCCCGACGAGCGTGGTGAACGACTGGAACGTCACGTTCGACTGGAAGTAGCCGAGCAACGTGCCGCCGAGGCCGGCGATGAACGACGCGATCGCGAAGGCGACGAGCTTCACCTGCACGACGTCCACGCCGGCGCCCGCCGCAGAGCGCTCGTTCGCCCGCACCGCGAGCATCGCAGAACCGAGCCGGCTGGTACGGAGCTTCGCGACACCGACCGCGACGATGACGACGAGGACCAGCACGAGCAGCCCGAACTGCACCCGTGGGAACTCACCGCCGACACGGGAATGCAGATCGAGGCCGAAGAGCTCCGGGCCGGCGATGTCGTTGCCGCTGACGCTGACGTAGTCCGGGTTGTGGAACCACAGCGCCTCGATCACCACACCGAGGGCGAGGGTCACGACGGCGACCGGCAGCCCGCGGATCCGAAGGGCCGGAAGGCCGACGACGACGCCGACCGCCGTCGCGGCAAGCGCCGCGAGCAGCGGTGCGATCGGGAACGGGATGTCCCAGTCGGTGGTCAGTGGGCCGAGGAGGAAGCCGGCGACGCCGGCCAGCGTGAGCTGTGCCAGGGAGATCTGCCCGGCGTACCCGGTCACCACGACCGACGAGAGGCAGATGATCGCCATGATGAGGCTCGTGATGAGCGCGGCTCGCCACGGTCCGTCCAACGCGAACATCGCGACGACTCCCATGATCGTCGCCACCACGCCCGGCCCGAGCAGCGATCGAGGTCGGGGTGCACGGCCCAGGTTCTGTCGGATGATCACCCCGCGGCTCGGCAGCGGGCGTGCCCTCACGACGAGCACCAGGAGGATGAGCAGCAACGGGATCAGCTCGTTCATGCCGGACGTCGGCAACCAGGTGTGCTGCCCCGCGAGGTACGTGGTCTCGGACTGCAACATGCCGATGGCGAGCCCGCCCACCACCGCCGGCACAAGGGAGCTGAACTGGCCGAGGATCGCCGCGGCCAGCGCGGGGACGATGAAGAGCGTGTAGCCGATCGGTGTCAGCGGGACGATCGGCGCGATCAGGATGCCCGCGGCGCCCGCGACCGAGGCGCTGATCATCCAGTTGGCACCGGCGATCCGATCCGGGGAGATGCCCGAGACGTAGGCACCCTTCTCCGTCTCGGCGGCTGCGCGGGTCACGAGCCCGAACATCGTGAACCGGTACGCAGCGGCGAGAAGGACCGAGATCACGACGATGACGACGGCGAACCAGACCCGGTCGCTGGTGATCCGCACGTCACCCCACGTCCAGGTCGAGGTCGGCAGGATCGGGTCCACCGGGACCGCCGTCGTGCCGACTCGCTCGGTGAAGAGACCGGTGAGGACCACCATCACACCGATCGATGCCACCGCCTTGCCGACGGGCGGAGCCGCTCGCAACAGCCGGAACAGTCCCACGTACAGCAGCAGACCGACCGCTGCGCAGACGGCGACCGCGATGAGTGCCGCCGGCCAGAAGCCGAGATAGACCGGGAGCTCGACGGTCTTCGGCAGGAACGGCAGCGGCAACAGCACCTCCCCCTCGCGGAGGAAGGCGTACATGTAGGCGCCGAGGAGCGCCATGGCGGCGGTGCCGAAGTTGACCACACCGCTGGTGCGATAGGTCACGACCAACGACAGGGCCAGTGCCGCGTACACGGCTCCGTTGGCGAGGCCGAGGAGGAGGAAGATCAGGTGCTGGTCCACAGGAGTCCCTCCGCACTCACGTCACGCCGGGCTCCAGGAATCGGTCAGGCCGTTCGATCAGCCGAACTGCATGAACTCCGAGACGTCGATGAACTCGAAGTCGGTGGGTTGCCCGTCCTCACCCAGCGCCGTCTGAAGGATGTTGGTGACGCAGACGTTGGGCAGGAAGGGCGCCGGCGGCGTCCCGCACTGGAACGTGATCCCCCCTCCCATCGGCAGCGGTATGGGCTCGGGCATGGCGCTCAGTGCGGCAGTGATCGACGCGGCATCCACGGCGTCGGTCGCGCCGGTCAACGCCGCGATGAAGGCCATGACGGTGATGTAGCCGATCGCCGCGAGCGAGGCGTTGTCCTCGTCGCTCGCGTATTCGGCCATCACGGCGTTCTGGAGCTGTACGTCGGGGTCGTCGGGATCGGAGGTCGTCGCCGAGTAGGCGAGCACGCCCTCGAATCCGCCGGGGACGGTCGCGGCGATCTCCTCGCTGATGTCGCTCACGATCGACACGACGTTGCCGTCGAACTGCGCCTGTCGCAGTGCTTTGAGACCGGAGGCGATGAACTGCTCGGTTCCGATCAGCTCGAACTGCTCGGCGCCCTGGCTCAGCGCTTCCTGTATCTGAGGCGTCATGTCCGCGACCTGCGGTGACACGTTCACCAGGTCGAGGGTGATTCCGGCGTCCTCGAACAACGGCGTGGCGATCTGCGCGACAGGACCGGACGCCGCCGGCACGTCGATGACGGCCATCGCGACCCGGTCGACGTCGTTCTCCGTGGCCAGGCGCACGCCGGCCCCGAAGCCGGCAATGGGGTTGGACAACGCGAATGCCCCAGGCTTGAGAAGAATGTCCTGCGCGGCGGTGGCGTAGATGAAGTAGGGGATCCCCGAGCCCGCCAGCCCGTTGAAGACCGCGGCGTCCTGCCCGAGCACGCCGACCAGGACGGCGTCGACGTCCTTGTCGATCATCTCGACCGCGCAGGTCGTCGCGCCCGACGGCGTCTGACCCGTCTCGCACGTCTCGATCTCGACCACGTGGCCGTTGATGCCGCCGAGGTAGTCGTTCGCGTAGTCGACGGCGGCCTGCGCACCGGTGGCCACCTGGGTGTTGTCGATGGCGTCGGTCCTGCCGTCGGTGACCACGCCGATCGTGATCGGCTCGCCGTCGGCTTCGTCGGGAGACCCGAGGATCTCGGGATCGATCGTGGTCGCCGGCCCGTCGGAGCCGGAGGACACGTCGTCGTCCTTGCTGGTGCATGCGGCGCCGAGAACGGTCAGAGCGACGAGAACGACGAGGGCGCTCTGCCGGGTGCGATGCACGCCGGGCCGGAGGCGATGTTGGTCTGAACGCACGAGCCTTCAACCCTCCCCCGCACGACCAGTTCCCCCGACCGTGCTGGGCGACTGCCTAGCAGCGGTATGGTGACCTGGCAAGGGGAATCGACGCCCCGAGGCGTCCGCAGCAGACGCCTCCCGCTTCACCACAGGGAGCGACGCCGAGCGGCGTCCGGAAGGAGAATCCGATGTCGATCCGCGTCGTGCAATGGACCACCGGCAACGTCGGCAAGCGCTCGGTCCGCGCCGTCGCCGGCCATCCCGACCTCGAGCTGGTCGGGTGCTACGCGTGGTCGGCCGACAAGGTCGGGCGTGACGTCGGCGAGTTGTGCGACATCGATCCGCTGGGCGTCGCTGCCACCGACGACGTCGACGCGCTGCTCGGGTCGAAGCCCGACTGCGTGGTCTACAACCCGATGTGGCCATCGACCGACGAGCTGGTCCGCATCCTCGAAGCAGGGGTGAACGTGGTGACCACCGCCGCGTTCATCAACGGTCTCGGCAACCCCGCCGACCGTGAGCGCATCGTCGATGCCTGCGAGCGAGGACGATCGTCGATCTTCGGTACCGGTATCAGCCCCGGTTGGGTCGAGCTGATGGGGCTCGCCGCCGCGAACATCTGTGACCGCATCGACAAGGTCACCATCGACGAGGCGTCCGACACGACCTTCTACGACTCGCCCACGACCGAGATCCCGTGCGGCTTCGGGCGCAGCATCGACGATCCCGAGCTGCCGGGGATGGCGGCCGAGGGCACCGCGGTGTTCGGTGAGGCCGTGGCGATGATGGCAGACGCCCTCGGCGTCGAGCTCGACGAGATCGTGTGCGAGGCCGAGTACGCCCAGACCACCGAGGACGTCGTGATGGACTCGTGGACGATCGGGGCCGGTTGCGTGGCCGGCGTCGCCGCCAGCTGGCAGGGCCGCGTCGGCAACCGCACCGTCGTCGAGCTCAACGTCCGGTGGAAGAAGGGCGCGACGCTCGACCCCGACTGGCAGATCGACGAGGGCCACGCCATCACGATCGACGGTCGACCGACCGTCCGGGTGCGGCTCGAGTACCTCCCGCCGGCCGACTTCGAGGCGACGACCTTCGCCGAGTTCATGGTGCTGGGGATGATCATGACGGCGATGCCGGCGATCAACGCCATCCCCCACGTCGTCGCCGCGTCCCCCGGGATCGTCACCTACACCGACCTGCCGATGCCCCTGCCCCGAGGGCTCGTCCCCCAATAGGACTCGAGCCTCCCGCGTCTGCCGCGCTCACGTTCCGGGTACGTGAAGCCCGTCAGCGTCGAGCAGCAGGAGCGATCTATGGGCCTGATCCGGAAGACGATGTCGGTGGGCACGCTCGGACTCGTGCCCTACCGGAGCAAGAAGGAGCTGCTGTCTCGAGCCGAGGTCGCCCGCCTCGACGCCGAGGCGAGGCTCGACGCGGAACGAGCCGGCCGGGCCCTCGCCGAGGTCCGCATCGTGGAGGCCGAGGCCGAGGTCCGAGAGGCGACCGTCGCCGCGGAGCGGGCGGCCAAGCGCGCCGAGAGGGCGAAGCGGGCCGCCCGTCGCCAGCGGAAGCGGGCAACCTCTCCCAAGGCGATGGCCAAGGCCGAAGCGCTGGCCAGGGCCGACCTCGAACGGGCGAAGCAGGCGAGCGAGGAGGTCGTCGAGCGCGGGCGGCGTGCTGCCAGGAAGGCCGCGAAGCAGGCCTCGAGGCAGGCGCAGAAGGCCGGCAAGGTGACGGCGGAGCAGGCGAAGAGCACCGCCAAGCAGGCGAAGCACGCCGGACGGAAAGCCAAGGAGTCGCTGTCGAGCACGGCGGAGGCTGCGGGCGCGAAGGCCTCCGAGATGGTCGATCAGCTCACCTCGAACTGAGTCCAGACACTGCCTCGGGCCAGACGGCGTGGCAGTTCTGCTCGGCCATCTGTCAGGCCCTCTCGTCGGCCGCACGGGCGCGACGTGTTCGCTACTTTCCTCCGACCGCGGCGAGGCAGAACTGCCACACGTCGTCGGCCGCGGTCTCGATCGCCGGATCGTCGGGGACGAAGGCGTAGTGGTGGAAGACCGACATCACGACCTTGGTGATGAGCCAAGCGTCGCGTTCGGGGTTCCGGGGACTCAGTGAGCCGTCCGCCCGCCCCTCCTCCAATGCCCGTTGCACGAGGTCGGCGAACGGCTTCGTCGCCGCCGAGATGGCTTCGGGTCGCACCTGGTGGAGCCGCCAGTGCTGGGAGGTCATGAACCGCGCCGCGCTCGCCGTGGATTCGTCCACGAGCCCGTCGACCGACGCCGTGACGAAGAGCCGCAACCGCTCCACAGGGTCGTCGAACAGACGGGCCTGCTCCTCGAGGACGAGGCAGTGGCCGCGGATGCGATCCTCGATCACCGCGATCAGCAGCTCGTCCTTGCCGCCGTACTGCCGGTAGAAGGTCTGCAGCGCAACGCCGGCTTCCTTGATCAGCTCCTGAGTGGTGAACGCCTCGCCCTTCTCGTCGACGAGCCGGTGAGCCGCCAATAAGATCGCCTCGGCGTACGCACTGCGTCGTTCGATCGACCCCCGATCCGCCGTTGCCTCGGTGCTGGGCTCGGTCAGGGCCATGGGGCTTGCGCTACTTCCCCGTCCCGAGTGGCCGGAGCAGGACAACGGGAATCTCCCGGGTGGTCCGCGCCTGGTAGGTGTCGTAGTTCGGCCACTGCTCGGCCATCATCTGCCAGAGCCTCGACTTCTCCTCGTCGGACGCCGTGCGCGCCTCGACCTCGAGATGCTCGCCCTTCACCTGGATGCTCGCTCGGGGCTCGGCGACGACGTTCAGGTACCAGGCCGGATGCGCGGGCATGCCACCGACCGACGCGATGACGACGTAGTCGTCGCCGTCACGTCCGAAGATCAGCGCCTGGGTGCGCGCCTCGCCGGTCTTGCGACCACGGGCGGTCAACAGCAGTGTCGGCACACCGTTCCAGATGTAGCCGACCTCGCCGTCGGTCTCGCGATAGCGCCGGATGTGCTCCTCGCCGTACAGGGTGAGGTCCGGGGGGATGTAGTCGGGCTCGGGCATGGTCAACCGTACGCCCGGTCGAAGACCACCGGGATCTCCATGACGCCCCGCTCGTAGAAGCCGATGACCTCGGGTGGATCGGCGGCCGGGTCGAGGCGGAGGTTGGGCAGGCGATCGAGCAGGGCGCCGATGCCGACGGACATCTCCGCCCTGGCCACGTGCATGCCGAGACAGATGTGTGGGCCCCCGCCGAAGCCCATCGCGGGCTTCAGGGGCCGCAGTGGGTCGTACTCGTCGGGGCTCTCCCACCGCAGCGGATCACGGTTCGCCGCTCCGAGGCCGAGGTGGAGCACCGATCCCTTGGGAAGGGGCGTGCCGCACAGCTCGGTGTCCTCCGTCACCCACCTGGAGAACATGGGATCGGTGGGCTCCCACCGGACCGACTCCTCGATCGCGGCCCGCAACTGACTGCGATCGGCGCGGATCGCCTCGAGCAGCTCGGGGCGGCGCAGCAGCGCCGCCAGTGTGATCCCCATCTGCTTCCACGTCGTGCCCGACCCGGCGGTGAGCAGCAGATGGGCGAAGGTGTGGATCTCCTCGTCGGTGAGGCGGTGGGTGCCCGCCTCGTCGGTGATCTCGGCCTCCGTGAGCACGCTGATGAGATCGTCCTGCGGGTCACGGCGGCGCGCCTCGACGATCGGGGCGAGGATCTCGGCGACCTTCGCCGGATCGCGCAGGTGCTCGCGAACGTCGAGCGCGCGGGCGACGTCGATGCCGAAGCTGCCGGTGATGGTCAACACGGGGATGGCGGCGCAGAAGTCGACGTTGAGCTCGGCCTCGCCCTGGTCGACGAAGGTGTCGATGAGCGCGTGAACCGTCTCGTCGATCCATTTGGCGATCCACCACTGCGCCTTGGCCGGGACGAACGAGGGTTGCACCAGTCCCCGGTAGCGACGATGTCGGGCGCCGCCCATCATCAGCAGGCTCGACTCGAAACCACCCAGCTCGTACTCCACCGCGCCGGGGGACGACGCGAACACGTCGGGGTTGCGGTGTGCCTCGTCGCACGCCGCGAACGAGAACGCGGAGTAGTGCGGACGGTCCGCCTCGGGCAGCCCGTGCCAATACAGCTCGTTCTCCACGCCACACAGCTCGTGCATGGTGCCCGCGTGCACGGGCCCGGACTCGCGGAGCTCACCCCAGCGCGGATGAGGATCGTCGGTCAGGTCCCCACCGGTGAAGACCATGACGCTGGTTCGCAGATCGAAGAGCTCCTTGATCCGCTCGCGGTCGAGCAGCGCATTGCCGTCTGGGCGGGGGACGCGGCTCATCGCGCCACGTACCCGCCGTCGACCGGGAGGAGGACCCCGGTGAGGTTGGCCGCCCGTTCCGACGCGAGGAACGCGATCGCCTCGGCGCAGTCCTCGGCGGTGATCGGTCGGCCCAGCGGGTGACCGGCCCCGACAGACTCCGCGACCTGTGCGAGTGCTTCCTCGGGCAGGTCGACCCCACCAGCAGCCATGAAGCCGGTGAAGGGCATGGCCGCCGGGCAGATCGCATTGACCCGGATCCCGAAGGGCGCGGCCTCGATCGCAACGGCCTTGGTGAGCGCGTGCACCGCGCCCTTGCTGGCCCCGTAGACCGTGCCCCCCCAACCGACCAGGCCGGCGACCGAGCCGGTGTTGACGATCGCCCCGCCGGTGTCCTGTTCCTTGAAGCGCACCACCGCGTGCTTGCACCCGTAGAACACCCCGCCCACGTTCACGGCGAAGAGTCGCTCGAAGTCGGCCGCAGTGTGCTCCTCGAAGGCCATCCCCAACCTCGGCGTCGGGATGCCGACGTTGTTGACGACGATGTCGAGACGACCGAACTGCTCGACCACCGCGCCGATCGCGGCGATGACGTCGTCCTCCTTCGACACGTCCGTGGTGACCGCGGCGGCGACGCCGCCCGCGGCCTCGACGAGCCGCACCGTCTCCTTGGCGCTCTCGGCGTCGAGATCGGCGCAGACCACCCGTGCGCCCTCCTCCGCGAAGCGCAGCGCCGTGGCGCGGCCCACTCCGGAGCCGGCGCCGGTCACGATCGCGTTCTTGTTGTCCAGCTGCACGATGCTCAGCTCCCTTGCTCGATCGATCGGGTTCCGATCATGTGGGCTCGTCCCATCAGGCCCCCGCCACAACCGGCGGCTCGGCCGCGGTGAAGCGATAGAGCCGCTCGGCGTTGCCCCGCAGCAGCTTGTACTGAACGTCGGGCGACAAGTGCTCGATGATGCTCCGCGCGGTGTCGATGCAGTCGGGCCAGGTCGAGTCCGAGTGCGGGTAGTCGGTCTCGCACATCACGTTGTCCTCCCCGATCTCGTCGAGGCTCGCGATGCCGTGGTGGTCCTCGATGAAGCAGCCGAACACGTGGTCGCGGAACGTCGCTCGGATGTCGAGCTCGTTCAGGTCGACGTCGGTGGCGGCGTGGTCCATGAACGTCTGGCCCTTCATCACCCAGTGGCGTTGCTTGTCGAGCACCTGCTCGGCTCGCTCGAGGAAGTAGGGCATCCATCCGATCTCGCCTTCGGACAGGGCGATCTTCAGGTTCGGGTAGCGCTGGAACATGCCACTGAACAACCACGACAACATCGCCCCCGAGGTGCGCACCGCACCCCAGGTGAGGTTGGCCATGAACGGCGCGTCGGGCGCGATCTGGGGGATCTGCGACGACGAGCCCACGTGCATGCTGGCGACCATGCCCAGCTCGTTCGCCGTCGACATGACCGGGTCCCAGTACCGGTCCTTGTCGTGGATCGTCGGTAGCCCGAGCGGCGCCGGGTTCTCCGAGAACGCGAACGCCGTCACCCCACGCTCGGCCATCCGCACCATCTCCTCCGCGGCGAGCACCGGATCCCACAGGGGGATGAGCATCAACGGGATGTAGCGACCCGGCGCCGCGCCGCACCACTCCTCGACCAGCCAGTCGTTGTAGATCTTGAGGCACTCCAGCCCGAACTCGCGGTCGCTGGCCTCCATGAACAGCTGGCCGCAGAATCGGGTGATGGTCGGGAAGCACAGCGAGGCGAGGATGCCGGCTCGGTCCATGTCCTCGAGGCGGGCGACCGAGTCGTAGCAACCCGGTCGCATCTCGGAGTACGGGAGCGGCTCGGGACTGAACTCCTCCTTGGTCTTGCCCGCGACCGCGCTGAGCCCCGAGCTCGGGTAGCGCTTGTTGTCGTAGACCCAGCACTCGAGGCCGTCGACGACCTCCATGTGCGGCGCCCTGTCGCGGTCAGCTGCCGCGACCCGGTCGACCCAGAGGTGCGGCGGTTCGAGGATGTGGTCGTCGACCGAGATCAACCAGTCGAGGTTCGGGCTTCCGTTGGTTGCGCTCATTTCAAGTCTCCGATCACGAGGTGCTTGACCTCCTGGAACTCGCGGATCCCCTCCGGTCCGCGTTCTCGACCCAACCCGCTCTGCTTGTACCCGCCTCCGGGCGCATACGCACTGAACACGGAGGTGTTCACGTTGACCGCGCCGGCACGGAGCCTGCGGGCGATCGCCGTCGCCGCCGCGACATCGGCGCCGTACACCTGCGCCGAGAGGCCGTAGGGGCTGTCGTTGGCGATGCGCACGGCGTCGTCGATGTCGGCGTAGCCGATGATCGACAGGATGGGACCGAAGATCTCGTCGCGCGCGGCCGGGTTGGTGTTGTCAGGCACGTCGATCACGGTGGGCTCGAAGTAGTAGCCCCGGTCGAGCCCGACCGGTCGCCCTCCGCCGAACGCGACCTTGCCCCCGTGCTCCTCGGCGAGCGCGACATACCGCTCGCACCGTTCCCGTGCGGCCGAGTTGATGAGCGGCCCGATCAGGGTGGAGGGATCCGTCGGGTCGCCGACGGTGAGGTTGCCGTACATCGTGCTGACCGACTGGACGACCTCGTCCTTGCGGTCCTGCGGGACCAGCATCCGGGTCGCGGCCACGCAGGCCTGGCCCGAGGTCATGGCGACGACGATCATCGCTCCGAGCCCGGCGTGCTCGACCGCGTCGTCGAGGTAGATCTGCGCCGACTTCCCCCCGAGCTCGAGCGAGACCCGCTTCACCGTCGGCGCCGCCTGGGCGAGGATCAACCGGCCGACCGCGGTGGAGCCGGTGAACGAGATCATGTCGATCGCGGGGTCGGTCGTGAGCAGCTCCGCTGCGGCGGAACCGTCGTCCACCACGACGCTCAGCACCCCCGCCGGCAACTCGGCCGCGTCCGCTGCGCCACC
>DATEEV010000048.1:0-5046 GCA_035281005.1 Microthrixaceae bacterium
CGATCCCGAGATCCGCGCGAAGTACAACTTCGGCGCCGGGGTGACGTCCGACTGGACCCCGAACTCCCGGTTCGAGATGGGCAGCCCCAAGGCCGGCGGCGTCCTCGGTGAGGGGATCAACCTCGTCGTCGAGCCACCCCGCCTGCTGGTCCAGTCGATGACGGCGACCTGGAGCGACGAGGTGCGGGCCGAGGGAGCGTCACGGGTCACCTGGGAGATCGAGCAGGTCGAGGACTCGTGCCGGCTCACCGTCACCCACGACGAGCTCCGCGAGGACGCCAACAACGAGATCTACGGCGGCTGGCCGATGATCCTGTCGGGGCTGAAGACCTGGCTGGAGACGGGCGAGCTGCTCACCACGCCCGGCTCGCTCATGTACACGTGATCATTCGATGAACCTGAGCGGCGCCAGGTACACGCCTCCCTGCCCCCAACCGCAGTGTGACACCCACATCTCGCCCGCCTCGTCGACGATCACCTCGGCCGCGTGCGCGTCGATGCGACCCACCTCGTCCTCGGCCCGGAACGAGAACGCGTCGTCGCTCTCGAGGATGCGGGTGCGCCGGTAGGAGACCGGGTCGTACTTGCCGGTCGCCTCGAACGCGGCCATGAAGCCCTCCCAGTCGGGGCCGATGAACAGGTACCAACGTCCGTCGCGCTCGACCACGAACGGCGACTCCGTGGGCCCGCCGAAGGTCCCCGAGGCCGCGTCGGTGTAGACGAACCGCCGGCCACCCCAGTGCACGAGGTCGTCGGACTCGACCGCGGCCACGACGTGACGGCCGCCGCTCGGTGTGACGGTCGCCGTGTAGTACATGACCCACCGGTCCTCGACGCGCAGCACCATCGGGTCGCGGGCCTCGTAGCCGTCGACGACGAGTGGGTTCGCGTCGTGTCGCTCCCAGACCGAAAGATCGTCCGATGTCGCGAGGTGGAGGCGATACGCGGTCATGTCGTCACCTCCCGCACACACGAACATCCAGTAGCGGTCGTCGTGGGGAATCACATGGGGAGCCCACAGCAGGGTCTCGTCAAGTGACTCGTCGGCCGAGGTCGCGTACGGCTGCTTGGTCCAGAAGCCGTGCAGGTTCGGCGCGGTGGCATGGGCGAGGTGGCGCTCGTCGTGGGGGAACGCCGGTTCGGCGTGGGTGATGCCGATCAGGTGCCATGTGCCGTGAACGTTGCGCACGAACGTGTGGTCGTTGACGTACCAGGGCTCGCCCTCCCCGATCGACGGGTCGTACACGAGCTCGAACTCACCGGCCTCGACACAGGTCATGGCCGCTGAGCCTGCCATGGCCCGCGTGTCAGAGGGCCTGTGTCGGAGGGGTCGTTTCGAAGGGGGAGTGTCGAAGGGGTGGTGGCCACACCCCGGACACGGCCGGTGCCACCCTCGGCAGGCGGGAACGGTTTCGTTACGCTCGATCACAGTGAGTGCGGTCATCACGTGGTTTCGCTCCGACCTCCGCGGTCGGTGGCGCTCGCTCGCCGTTCTGGCGGCGCTCGTGGCATTCGCGAGCGGCACGGTCATGGCGACGACCGCCGGAGCCCGACGAGGCGCGACCGCCCTGGACCGGTTGGTGGAGGGCACGTTGCCCGCCGACGTGATCGTGTTGCCGAACCAGCCTGGTTTCGACTGGGAGGCGGTCCGATCGATGCCTCAGGTCGCGGCGCTGACAGGCTTCGTGGTGGGAGGAGGGGCCCTGGAGGGGCTGCCGGGCGCGGAGCACTCACTCGGGTTTCCGCCGGCGGATGCGGAACTGTTCGACACCGTCGAGCGGCCGGTCGTGCTCGCGGGCCGGTTGCCGGATCCCCATCGGGCCGACGAAGTGGTCACCTCGGCGTCGTTCGAGCGTGTGAGTGGCCGCGGCGTCGGCGACACGGTCACGATCAGGCTCTACTCCCCGGAGCAACTCGCCGACCTGACCCAGTCCGAGGACGCCCCCGAGGGCCGGCGCGTCGACGCGACGATCGTCGGCGTGATCCGCTCGCCGTGGTTCGCGGAGTCCCCCGACATGGGTCCGGGGGTGCAGCCCTCCCCCGGCCTGTTCGAGCAGTACCCCGACGAGGTCCTCGATCCCTCGGTGGGCTACGTCAACGCGATGGTGCGACTCCACGGTGGCGAGGCCGCGGTCGAGTCGTTCACGGCCGACCTGGCGGCCTTGACGGGGCGGCGCGACATCGACATCTGGAATCAGCATGACGCCGGCGATCACGTCCGCGAGGTGGTTGGGTTCCAGTCGAACAGTCTGTTGGCCTTCGCGTTGGCCGCGGTGCTCGCCGCGTTGGTCCTGATCGGACAGGCCATCGCCCGTTCCGCCGCCGGGGCGGCCGTCGACCTCGAGACGATGCGCGCCATGGGCATGACCGGGCGGCAGAGCCGTATCGCGTCCGCCCTCGGTCCCACGCTCGCCGCCACCGTCGGGGTGGTCGTCGGGGCGGCCGCGGCGGTCGTCGCGTCGCGCTGGTTCCCGATCGGCAGCGCGGCTCCCTACGAACCCGCGCCCGGCGTCGACGTGGACATGCTCGTGCTCGGTCTGGGGCTGGTCGTGGTGCCGATCACCGTGGCGGCGGGCGCCATGGCGGCGGCCTCGGTTGCGATGCGCCCATTTCGTCGACCGGCGCGACGATCGGTGATCGCCTCGGCGGCGGCGCGCGTCGGTGCTCCTCCGTCGGTCGCCATCGGCTGGCAGTTCGCGTTCGAGCGGGGCCGTGGACGGGAGTCGGTCCCGGTGCGGCTGGCCTTCACGGGGGCGATCGTCGGAGTGTTGGGGACCATCGCTGCGTTGACGTTCTCCGACGGCGTTCAGGGCGCGGTCGATGATCTCGACCGCTTCGGGCAGACCTACGAGCTCGAGGCATTCATCGGGCTGAACGGCGAGGACTTCGGACCCGCGGATGAGGTGATGACCTCGTTCGTCGCGGACCCCGAGGTCGAATCCGTCAACGACTCGCGAGTCGTGCCGGTCGAGGCGGAGGGCCAGGCGTTCGAGGTGTTCTCCCTCGATCACGAGGGTCGCCGTGACCCGGAGGTGGTACTGACCGACGGGCGCGCGCCGGATTCGGACGCGGAGATCGCGCTCGCACCACGCACGGCGCAGGCAGCGGGCGCCTCGGTGGGCGACACCATCGAAGTGCGTGGTGATGGGCCCCCACGATCGATGCTGGTGAGCGGACTCGCCTTCGTGCCGACCGGGCCGCACAACGACTACGCCTCGGGCGCGTGGGTGACCGGGGCCGGCTTCGACCACCTCAGCCCCGACGGCTTCAAGTTCCATGTGATCCACGTGTGGCTGCGCGACGGGGTCGACGTCCACGCGGCCGCCGAGCGCCTCGGCGAGCCCTTCGACGGAGGGGTCGAGCTGCCCGAGCCGCCACCCGAGGTCACCGAGCTCCGGCAGGTCCGAGCCTTCCCACTCCTTCTCGCCGCCTTCCTCGCACTGCTCGCCCTGACGGCGGTCGGCCACGCGCTGGCGACCGCGGTACGCCGTCGTGGTCACGATCTCGCCGCGCTCCGAGCGTTGGGCATGACTCGCCCCCAGGCGCGGGCCGTGGTGTGGACGCAGGCCACGATCCTCGCGGTGGCGGGCCTGGTCGTGGGCCTACCGATCGGCTTCCTGCTCGGCCAGCGACTGTGGCAAGAGGTCGCGGACAACACCCCCGTCCTGTACCGACCGCCGGTCGCGGTGCTCGCGTTCGTGGTGATCGTGCCCGCCGCGCTGGTCCTCGCGAACCTGTTGGGGGCGCTCCCGGCACGCCGCGCGGCGCGGATGCACCTCGGACGAACGCTGCGCGCCGGCTGATACCCGTCAGGTTCCGCGTCAGCTCCCGATGACGTCGGGCCCGAGTCGGCTTCGCACCTCTCGCTCGAACTCGGCCATGAGCGGCCCGGCGTGCTCCTCTCGGAGGCGGGCCAGCGCCGGGTGGCCCTCATCGCGTTCGTGGTCCCACTCATCCGCGAAGGTCCCGTCCGCGATGTCGTCGCAGAGCTCTCGCATGGTCGTGGCCACGTCGTACTGGTCGAAGCGACCTCGTCGTGACAGCTGGCCGTACTGACTGGTCGGGGAGTGGTGGTCGAGCTGGGCGACGAAGCCCTCCTCCCGCAGCATGCGGTAGTTGCGTTCGATCTCGCCGGACAGCATGAGCTCGCAGAGGACCGCCTCGAGCGGGATGTGGCGCTCGAGCATCACCTGCACGAACGCGCCGTTCACGTGGGTGAGCACCGGCGACAGCACCTGTTCGACCGAGAGGTCGAGGATCGCCTCCTCGCGCGCGGTGAGCTCGATGCCTCCCTGACGCAGGCCGCCGATGGCCTTGGCGACCGCGAGCGTCCGCGCCATCGCCGTGCCCGTCCGGTCCTCGTGAACGCCCATCGCGGAGATGAAGCCGACCCCCTCCTCGTAGCAGCTCCGCACCTCGGGCCCGAGCATCCGGGGCGCCACCATGCCCACATCTCCAGCGGGCGCGAATCGACCGAAGGCGAGGGTGTAGCCGCTGGCGACGATGGTGAGTCCATCGGCGGGCCGGCGCAGCCCGATCAGGGGGATGGCGTCGTCGGGGACGAGCACGCAGGCGATGTCGACATGGTTCGCGGCATCGAGGTCGGCCGGAGCGAAGCCGTCGGCCTCGGCCCGGTGCCGAGTCGTGTCCGCCCGAACGCAGACCACCACGTCGAGCCCTGAGTCGCGGAGGTTGAGGGCCCACGAGCGTCCCTGGTTGCCGTAGCCCACGACCGCGAGGGAACTGCCCGTGATGATCCCGACGTCGGCATCGCGCTCGTAGTGGATCGTGGTCACCTGGTTCCCCCCTCGACCAGCACGACGTTAGGCGCGGGACGAATCGGCGGTGCCGGCAGTCAACGACGCTGCGGCGTAGAGGCCCATCGACTGGAACCAGAGGATCACGAGGACCGAGATGGGGATGGCGAAGGACCCGTACTGGGGCTTGTCGACCGACCAGGCGATGATCGACGCCATCAGCACCTTGAAGATCGTGACGATCACGGCGCCGACGATGGCGCCGGAGAGGATGGCGTTTCGGGAAGGG
>DATEEV010000049.1:0-3689 GCA_035281005.1 Microthrixaceae bacterium
CGCCGAGCCCGCTGGCGAATCCGTCGAGGCCGGCCTTGGCGGACCCGTAGACGTAGTTCGCTCGGCGAACTCGCAGTCCGGCGACCGAGGAGAACACGACGATCTGGCCGGCGCCCACCGCGCGGAGCAGGTTCGCCAGCATGGTCAGGACGCTGACCTGCGCGACGAAGTCGGTGTGGACGACGGCGAGGGCGTGCGCGGGATCGCGTTCTGCCACGGCCTGGTCACCCAGCACGCCGAACGCGACCACGGCGACACCGATCGGTCCGTGCTCGTCGGCGATCCGTTCGAGGAGTGCGGGGTGGCTCGCGGTGTCGTCGGCGTCGAACTCCACGCAGTGGACCGCCGATGCCCCTGACGACAGGACGAGCCCGGATGCCTCGGCCAGGTCAGCGTCGCGCCGCGCGGCGAGAACGACCACCCGGCCCGGTGCGAGACGCCGAGCCACTTCCAGCCCGATCTCACTCCGTCCGCCGAGGACCAACACCACACCGTCGGCAATGCCTCGCGATCCCACTGCGGTCGAGCCCGGCATCGACGCCGCTCAGGCCAGGACCGCGGTCACCGCGAACTCGCCTGGCTCGGTCGACAACGCCGACGCATTGCCGGCGTCGCGCACGTCGTCGGCCACCTGGTCGAGCGCGGCGATCCGTTCGGTGGTGTCGCTCACCGACACGCTGGCGACCTCGGCGCGCATGGAGACCTTCGCCTCGGTCTTGGCTCGGCGGATCTCGCGGAGGACCTCGCCGGCGACGGACAGGACGGTCGGATCCCAGTCACCCGCGATCTTTCGGAGCTCGGCGGCGTCAGGCCACGCCGCGCGGTGGACCGAGCCCTCCATCCACCATGACCAGACCTCCTCGCTGGTGAATGGGAGGAACGGTGCGAAGAGCCGCTGGAGGACCGACAGCGCGATGGACAGGGTGGCTTTCGCGGAGGCCGACCCGGCGTCCGGGCCCTCGGCGCCGTCGATCACGGCCGGCTCGGTCCCCTCGTCGGTCGGGCCGTAGGCCCGGCCCTTGACGAGCTCGAGGTAGTCGTCGCAGAACGACCAGAAGAACGCCTCGGTCCGCTCGAGGCAGCGGGCATAGTCGAACTCCTCGAACGACCGGGAGCACTCCTCGACGAGGTCGGCCAGCGAACCGAGCAACGCCCGATCGAGGGCGCGGCTGACCTGCGACGTGTCGGCCGCCCCGAACGAGAGCGCGAACTTCGAGGCGTTGAGCAACTTGATCGCGAGCCGCCGGCCGACCTTCATCTGCTGCTCGTCGAACACCGTGTCGACGCCGGGACGACCGGACGACGCCCAGTAGCGGACCCCGTCGGAGCCGTACTGCTGGAGCAGCCCCATCGGCGTCACGACGTTGCCCTTCGACTTCGACATCTTCTTGCGGTCGGGGTCGAGGATCCATCCCGACAGCGCGGCGTGGGCCCAGGGGACGGTGTCGAACTCGAAGTGCGACCGCACGACCGTCGAGAACAGCCAGGTGCGGATGATCTCGTGGGCCTGGGGCCGCATGTCCATGGGGAAGGTGCGGGCGAACAGCTCGGGGTCGTCCTCCCAGCCACACGCGATCTGCGGCGTGAGCGAGCTGGTGGCCCAGGTGTCGAAGATGTCGGGGTCGCCGACGAACCCGCCGGGAACGCCGCGCTGGGACTCGTCGTAACCGGGCGGTACGTGCGACTGAGGATCGATCGGCAGCGTCGACTCGTCGGGGACGATCGGCTCATCGAATTTCGGCTCACCCGACGCGTCGACCGGGTACCACACGGGGATGGGCACGCCGAAGTACCGCTGCCGGCTCACGAGCCAGTCACCGTTGAGGCCGCCGACCCAGTTGTCGAAACGGACCCGCATGTAATCGGGGTGCCACGCGAACTGGCCGCCGCGATCGACGAGCGCGCCGCGCAACGCCTCGTCGCGACCACCGTTGCGGATGTACCACTGACGCGACTGCACGATCTCGAGGGGGTCGTAGCCCTGCTCGTAGAACTTCACCGGATGGGTGATGGGCTCGGGCTCGCCGATGAGCGCGCCGGAGTCGCGCAACAACTCGACCATCTCGCGTCGCGCCTGCTTCGCGTTCTTCCCGGCGAGTCGCCCGTACGCGGATCGGGCCTCGTCGGACGTGAGCCACTCGGGCGCGTCGTCACGGAACCGACCGTTGCGCTGGATGACCGCGCGGGCCGGCAGGTCGAGCTCGCGCCACCACGTGACGTCGGTCGTGTCGCCGAAGGTGCAGATCATCGCGACGCCGGTGCCTTTGTCGGGCTCGGCCAGTTCGTGGGCCACCATGGGAACTTCGACGCCGAACACCGGCGTGCGCACGGTCGTGCCGAACCGGGCCCGGTAGCGCTCGTCGTCGGGATGTGCCACGAGCGCGACGCAGGACACCACCAGCTCGGGTCGTGTCGTGGAGATCGTGAGGTCGCCGCCGTCGGCACCGAACACCAGGTCGTGGTAGGCGCCGGGCCGTTCCCGGTCCTCGAGCTCGGCCTGGCTCACCGCCATCTGGAACCCGACGTCCCACAGGCACGGTGCATCGGCCGAGTAGGCCTCGCCCCGCGCGAGGTTGCGCAGGAACGCCCGCTGGCTGGCTCGCTGCGACTCGACCCCGATCGTGGTGTAGCTGAGCTCCCAGTCGACCGACAGCCCGAGGTGGCGCCACAGTTCCTCGAAGGCCTGCTCGTCGGTGCCCGTCAGCCGGTGGCACATCTCGACGAAGTTGCGGCGGCTGATCCGCTCGAAGTCCCGTCGCTCCTTGGCCGGCTCGGTGGGCGGTTCGTAGCCCTCGGCATAGGCCAGCGCCGGATCGCACAGCACGCCGAAGTAGTTCTCGACCCGGCGCTCGGTCGGCACCCCGTTGTCGTCCCAGCCCATCGGGTAGAAGACCTCGTCGCCGCGCATTCGGTGGTACCGGGCGATCAGGTCGGTGTGGGTGAAGCTGAACACGTGGCCGACGTGCAGCGACCCGGAGACCGTCGGGGGAGGGGTGTCGATCGAGAAGACCTCGGCGCGAGCCTTCGAGCGGTCGAAGCGGTAGGTGCCCTGAGCGTCCCAGGCTGCACTCCACTTCTCCTCGAGCCCGTCGATGCTCGGCTTGTCGGGCACGGTGCGGTCGGGGCGGGGCGTGGGGGGAGGGGGAGCCATGGCGGACCCGAGGGTAGCGGCGTCATCCGCGGGGCTCCGATTCGAAATCGCCGGACCGCAGCGCTGTTTCGGCCGAGTCGCTCAGGGCTGCGATCAGGGCAGCGCGATCCTCGCCATCGCGTCGCCGACCCGACGCTCGACGAGGCGTAGCGACCAGAGCTGTTCCACCCCGGGGATCGCCACCGCCTCTCCGGCCTCCCAGGAATCGGTCCGGATCGCCACCACCTGGTTCAGGCCGGCCGAGGTGTCGTTGCCCTCGAGGTAGCGGCGCCGCGTGCTCGACAACGCCACGTAGATGACACGCTCGTCGGGCGTCACCACCGCGCCCCGGCCCCAGCCGGGGGTGGGCACTCGTCGCAGCTCTCGCCACTGCGGATCGAACGCCACCAGCTCGGCCCGACCGCTGTCGAGCACGACGAATCCGTCGCGGAAGCGGCGCACCGTGTGGGGGGCCCGCAGGCCCAGCTCGTGGACCACGCCGGCGTCGAGGTCGATCACCGCGCCGGTCCCGTGGCCGGTGAGGCGATGCCGGACGTGT
>DATEEV010000050.1:0-5520 GCA_035281005.1 Microthrixaceae bacterium
TCCTCCTCGGACGCCCGGTAGACCTCGATCGCCTCGCGGGCGTCCGCGATCTCCTCGGGGGTCGGCGAGAACACCTCGTGGGCGATCGGGATCTGCGACGGGTGGATCGCCCACTTCCCGTCGAAGCCGAGCAGGCTCGCGTGCGTGGCGCTGCGCCGATAGCCGTCGGGGTCCTGGTAGGCGGGGTACGGCGCGTCGATCGCGTCGATGCCCGCCGCGCGCGCCGCGGTGACGACCTGGAAGCGGGCGAAGTGCCAGAAGTCCCCCGGGTAGTCGCTCACCGGGTCGAAGTTGCCGTCGACCCGCGCCCGCTGGGATGCGGACAGGTCGCCGGCGCCGAAGATGATCGCCTCCAGCCGATCGCTCGAGCGGGCGATCTCGACCGCGTTGGCGAGGCCCTCGGCCTCCTCGATCAACACCTCGAGGCCGATCCGGCGCCGCAGGCCGAGCTTGGTCTCGAGCTGGGTGAGCAACACGTCCACCCACCAGACGTCGCGGGCGGTGCGGGCCTTGGGCACGATCAACACGTCGAGCGCGTCACCCGCCCCGGTCACCACCTCGATCACGTCGTCGTGGCACCACACCGTGTCGACGCCGTTGATCCGCACGGCGCGCACCGTGCGACCCCAGTCGAGGCCGGTGAGCGCGCCGACCGCGATGGCCCGGGCCCCCTCCTTCGCGTTCGGGGCGCACGCGTCCTCGAGGTCGAGGAACACGAGGTCGGCGCCCGAGCTCGCCGCCTTCTCGCACATGCGCTCGCTGCTGGCCGGGGTGGCCAGTTCGGAGCGTCGGGCCCTGGGTTCGCGCACGAGGTGGCTCCCTCTCTGTGTGGACGTGGATGGGTGAGATCGGCTGGGTCAGATGACGCCGGCGGACCGCAGCGCGGCGAGCCGGTCGGGGTCGAGGCCGAGCAGCTCGCCATAGACCTCGGCGTTGTCGGCGCCGAGCGCTCGGCCGAGGTGCGCGATCCGTCCCGGGGTGTCGGAGAGCTGGACCACCGGCGCCTGCACGGTCATGGTCCCGAAGTCTGCATCGTCGACCGGCACGAAGGTGCCCCGGGCGCGAAGGTGCTCGTCGCCGCGGAGCTGCTCCGCGTCGTAGACGGGCGCGGCGGTGACCTCTGCCGCCTCGAACACCTTCATCGCATCGTCGAGTGTTCGCACCGCGATCCAGTCGGCCACGAGCTGATCGACCTCCGCGGCCCGGGCCTGGCGGCGCACCGGATCGACGTAGTCGGGATCCTCCGCCAGATCCGCACGCTCGATGGCCCGGTAGACGCGTTTGGCGATGTTCGGCGAGGCGCTCGAGATCGCCAGCCACTTGCCGTCGACGGTGCGGTAGGCGTTGCGAGGGGCGCTCGCGTCGAGACGGTTGCCGACCCGGCCCGGGCTGACGCCGAGCTGGTCGAACGCCAGCGTCGACGGCTCGATCAACCGAGCCAGCGGCTCGATCAGGTTCACGTCGATCAGCTGGCCCTGTCCGCCGTGCACGTCGCGGTGGTACAGCGCCATCATCACGGCGTAGGTGGTCGCGAGTGAGGCCACTCCGTCGGCGAGCATGAACGGCGGCAACGTCGGCGGGCCGTCGGGTTGACCGGTGACCTGCGCGAAGCCGCTCATCGCCTCGGCCAGCGTGCCGTACCCGGGACGATCGCTCTTCGGGCCGCCGCGGCCATAGCCGGTGATGTGGGCCATGACGAGGCGGGGATGGCGCGCGTGGACGGTGTCGTAGTCGATCGTCCACCGCTCGAGCGCGCTCGGTCGGTTGCCCGCGATCAGGACGTCGCTCCGCGCGAGGAGCTGGTGGAACAGGTCCTGGCCCTCGGTGTAGCCCAGGTCGAGCGTGACGCAGCGCTTGTTGCGGCTCACGCTCTTCCACATGAGGCCGATGCCGTCGCGGCGGTCACCCCACGTGCGCATCGGGTCGCCCGTGCCGGGTTGTTCGACCTTGATGACCTCGGCGCCGAACTCACCGAGCGCGGTCCCGACCATCGGGCCGGCCGCGAGGGTGGCCGCCTCGACGACCCGGAGGCCGTGCAGCGGCAGGTCACCCTCACCCATGAGCGCGCCGCTCAGGCATGGGCGGCGCTCGGGGGCCGCTCGAGACCCAGGTTCTCGCGCAGCGTCGCGCCGGTGTACCGGTCACGGAACACACCGCGACGCTGGAGCTCCGGCACCACCATGCGCACGACGTCCTCATAGGCGCCCGGCGAGTGCGTCGCCGCGATCACGAAGCCGTCACACGCGTCGCCCTCGAACCACTCCTCCATCTGGTCGGCGACCTCGGTACCGGTGCCCACGAACCGCGGGCCCTGGAGGAGCGTGGCGCGATGACCGGCGAGATCACCGACGGTGACGTTGTCGCCGATGTGTTGGCGCAGGTTCATCACGAGGCCGCGGATGCCCGACACCGACTCGATGAGCTCGTCGGTGATCGGCTCGTCGAGCGAATGTCCGGCGAAGTCGTAGTTCATCAGCTCGGACAGCAACGTCAACGATGCCTGCGGGTCGACGAGATCGTTGAGGAACACCTGCTCGCGCTCCTCCGCGTGGGCGCGGGACTCGCCCACCACCGTGTACGCCATCGGCAGCATCTTGATCGAGGCGGGGTCGCGGCCTTCCTCGGCGATGCGGTCCTTCTGGTCCTTGTAGTGCTTTCGGGCGACGTCGATGCCGGGGTCGCCGGTGAAGATGAGCTCGGCCCAGCGCGCCGCGAAGTCGCGGCCGCGGCCCGACGAGCCCGCCTGCAACAGCACGGGGCGGCCCTGGGGTGAGCGAGGCACGGTGAGGGGGCCGCGAACCTGGAACCAGTCGCCGTCGTAGTTGAGCTCGTGGACCTTGTCGGGATCGGCGAAGATGCCGCCCTCGCGGTCGAGGATCAGGGCGTCGTCGTCCCACGAGTCCCACAGCCCGGTGGTGGCTTCGAGGAACTCATCCGCGCGGTCGTAGCGCGCGTCGTGGTCGAGGTGCTCCTTGAAGCCGTAGTTCTGCGCCTCGCTGTCGTTGACCGAGGTGACCACGTTCCACGCGGCGCGGCCGGCGCTCAGGTGGTCGAGGGTGGCGAAGGTGCGGGCCACGTGGAACGGCGTGTAGTAGGTCGTCGAGTAGGTCGCGCCCAGCCCGATGTGGGACGTCGCGCCGGCCAGCACGCCGAGCACCAGGCTGAGGTCGAGCTTCACCGGCCGGGCCCCCAACCGCACCGCCTCGGCGACCGACCCGGCGTAGATGCCCGGCATCGCGAGGCGGTCGTCGAAGAACATCATGTCGAAGCAGCCGTCTTCGAGGGTGCGTCCGAGCTTCTGGTAGTAGCCGGCGGTGAGGAAGCCGTGCTCGGTGGCGGGATGGCGCCACGACCCGGCGTACACGGTCGTGCTCCCGGCCTGCATGAAGCCGACCAGGCTCATCTGTCGTTGCTGGGTCATCTGGCGGACCTCGTGGCTTCCAACATGATTCCCGCTGGCGAGAATAGCGATTCCGGATTGCAAGAGGGACGTTACACCGTCGGAGCAACCCGGAGCGAGGGACGCGCCGCAACCATGCCGCGCTCCGGTCAGGTCAGGTCAGGTCCGGAAGGGTCAGGAACGGTCGGTGGCGATGCCGTGCATGACGAGCTCCCACAGCTCCCCGGCCGCCCCCTCCGCGTCGGCGTGCACCGAGGTGCCGCTGATGGTCGACGCGAACGCATTGAACATGATCGATTGCAGCATCACGCCGGCGAGGCGGCGGTGGTCGAGCCCGGGCCGAACCGAGCCCGCCTCGGCGGCGGCATCGAGGGCATCCGTGAACAGCGACACCATCGGGACGAAGGCCTGGGACGCCTCCCTCGGGTGTTCGGTGAGGAGCTGCTGCGCGAACTCGGCCATGGCCGACGCCGGCACCTTGCCGCCGCCCTTCTGCTTGGGCTTCGCTCCCGGTTGGCAGGTTCGGTAGTACTCGGTCGCCAGGATGCGGAGCCGCTCGAGTGGTTCGGCCTCGTCGGCGACCAACTCGCCGAGCTGCTCGGCGGTCGACCGCACCGACTCCTCGAACAGCGCGAGCAACAGCTCGTACTTGCCGGCGAAGTACTGGTAGAAGCTTCGCAGCGACTGGCCCGACTTCTCGACGACCTCCTGGACGGTGAACTCCTTGCCCGAGGTCGAGCTCATCAGCTCGAGGGCCGCGTCGAGGAAGCGCTGCACACGCTTCTCGGCCCGCACCCGCGCCGGATCGAGCGATCGCGCCACCGCGAGCTCGCGGAGGCTCGTGGTGGCTTCGCCGGCCTCGACAGCCGCGTCGGCAGAAGGCACGTCTGCGGTCATCGGCTGGAGCCTAACGAGCGTTCAGGAACCATCAGGTGATCTGTCATGACGTGTTCGACCATCAGGTGTTCCGGCCGCCGTTCACGCCGATGACCTGGCCGGTGATGTAGCTCGCGTCGTCGCTGACCAGGAACGAGGTCGCGTTGGCGATGTCCTCGGGCCGGCCCACACGGCGCACCGGCGTGAGCCCTGCGTGGTGCTCCACGCCCTCGCCGAGCATGCCCTTGGCCTCCGACGCCCGCAGCATCGGGGTGTCGATGAACCCGGGCGGGATCGTGTTGACCGTGATCCCCTTCGGGCCGAACTCGAGCGCGAGGGCCTTGGTGAGCCCGATGACGCCGGCCTTCGACGACACGTAGTGGGTCATCCACGGCTGTCCGCTCTGGGCGCTCGACGACGAGATGTTCACGATGCGGCCCCATCCCGCCGAGAGCATCTCGGGGATCACCGCCTGGCAGCACTGGAACGTCCCGGTGAGGTTGACCTCGATGATGCGGTTCCACTGCTCGAGGGAGATCTTCAGGAACGGGGTGAACCCGTCGAGGCCGGCGTTGTTCACGAGGATCGTCGGGCTCCCGAACCGCTCTCGGACGTCGACCACGGCCGCGTCGACGCCGGGACGGTCGGTCACGTCGACGGCGAAGCCCGCCGCGGTGCCGCCGGTGGCGCCGACCTTGGCCGCCGCTTCGTCGGCGGCGTCGCCGTTGAGGTCGAAGATGGCCACGACGATGCCGTCGGCCGCCAGGCGTTCGGTGATGGCCAGGCCGATCCCCGAGGCACCCCCGGTGACGATCGCGACCTTGTTGATGGGCTCGCTGGACCCACTCACTGGATCGCCTCGTCGCCGGCGAAGGTCTTGCTGTGCATGTCACGCGGGCGGTCGGGGTCGTACGGGGCGGCTCGATGGAGCACAGAGTCGGTGAGCTTCTCGGTGCTGATGACCGTCATGCGCGGCTTCCCCTTGTCCAGAGTCCCACTCTAACAACGCAAGAATTGCGTTTCCAGGTGCGATCAAGGGGCTTCGCCGCGGGTCAGAGCGCGCCGTCGCGAAGCTGCTGGCGCAGGCGGAACTTCTGGACCTTCCCCGACGGGGTCCGCGGGAACTCGACCACCTCGTGGATCGACTCGGGCCACTTCTGTCGGGCGAGGCCTGCCGCGGCGAGGTGGGCGCGGACGTCCTCCAGCGAGGGCGCGGAACTGCCCTCATGGGTCCGCAGCACCGC
>DATEEV010000051.1:0-8476 GCA_035281005.1 Microthrixaceae bacterium
GTCAGCACCGCCGACTTCCCTCACATCATCCCCCTCGCGGACCTGCCCAACCTGCTGGGCGGTCGCAGCGAGCTGCACCACGACATCGCCAACCCGTCGTTCGTGACGCTGTCCACGCGTCCGGCCTGACCTCGCGTTCGAGGCGGAGCCGGCGAGCCTGTGACGGTCGCTCCAGGTCGCGATTGGGTAGGTTGACGCCGACTTCGAGCGTGGGTGTCGATCGGTCGACGAACGAGCGAGAGCACCGGGGGACCTGCACCCGTGGGTCCGCGCCGGATCAGGGGGATTCAATGCATCACGCCAGCGTCGCGTCGGACTCCACCCGAGATCACCGCCGAGTGCGAACTGCTCGCCGGGTGGCGGGGATCCTGTTCTCGTTGTCGTTGCTGGCCGCGGCGTGCGGCGACGACGACGACGAGGCGACGACCACCACCGAGGCCGAGGCCAGCGAGGGCACGTCGAGCACGGACGACGTGCTCGGTCCCGAGAACAAGGCCACCGGTGAACCGGTCAAGATCGGCCTGATCTCGCACGGCGCGACCGAGGCGCTCGACAACGACATCGAGCTCGTCGTGGCCGAAGCGACGGTCGAGTGGTTGAACAACCACCACGGCGGCATGGGCGGGCGGCCCTTCGAGCTGGTCACCTGCGTTGATGGCAACGATCCCGCGAAGGCGGCCGACTGCGCCAACCGGATGATCGAGGAGGAGGTGGCCGGCGTCGTCCTCGGCTCACACTCCCAGCCCGAGAGCGTCTACATCCCCCTCGACGAGGCCGGCGTGCCGGTGATGTTCTACGCCACCGGCGTGGCCAAGATCCTCGACGACAGCGACAACGCGTTCGTGCTGGCCGACGCCAACTCCACCATCAACTTGCCGCTCGAGGTGGCGAAGGAGGCCGACGCGTCGAAGGTCGGCGCCGTCGTCATCGACGTGCCCGCTGCGCTCCAGGGATGGCAGGGCGACAACGCCACCGCTCCCCCACTGTTCGAGGCCGAGGACATCGAGCTCGACGTCGTGCCGGTGCCGCTCGGCACCGCGGACATGACCCCCCAGATGCAGACCGTCGCCAGCGGCGACCCCGGGGTCGTGCACGTGCTCGGCAACGACTCGTTCTGCATCGCCGCCTTCAACGGTCTGGAAGCAGTGGCGTATGAGGGGCAGATCACCGCGATCTCCCAGTGCATGAGCGACGCGACCCGCACCGCGGTGTCCGGCGAGGTGCTCGACGGCATCAAGGTGACCGCGTCCGCGCCCATCGGGACCGAGAATCCGTCGACCGAGCTCTACGAGGCGGTCATGGCGACCTACGCGGACTCCGAGGTCGACACGACCCGAACCACTGGATACAGCGCGTTCACCACCGTCGCCGGGTTCGGGATGGCCGTCAAGGACATCGACGGCGAGCCCACCCACGAGAACGTCATCGCCACGATCGAAGGCATGGAGCTCATGGACCTCCCCGGCGCGGGCGGACTCCAGTACCGATGTGACCGCACCGCGGTCGACGGCGACCCCGCGGTCTGCGTGGCGGGATCGCTCGTCACGACGCTCGACGACAAGGGCCAGCCGAGCGAGTATCAGGTCGTCGGCAACGACATGGGCTGAGCGACCACACCGACCAAGCCGAATCACAGCCAGTCCCGAGCGATCTCAGTCGGGTTCGGCCACCTGTCGGAGTGCCTGCTCGAGCAGTTCGCCGAGACCGAGCCCTTCGGCTGCCGCGCGCACGTCGACGAGGTCGAGTCGGTCACCGCGCACGGTGAGCAGGCCGAGCACGTCACGCCACTGTCGATCCGACGTGTGATCTCCGGCGCGAAACCACTCGAGCTTCCGCAGGACCTGGTCTTCTGGTGAGGTGACCCACAGGTCGATCGGCACGCCGGGGAGATGGACTCGCACGCGGCGGTTGATCTGACGCTGGTCGATCATGCCGTCACCCAACACGAAGAGATCAGCCTTGAGACCTTGTTCGATGTCGAGGAGGTTGAATGACTGTTGGGTGCGGATCGCGGTCCGAGCCGCGGCCAGAGGGACATAGAACTCGACGGCGACCCGATCGAGCAGCTGTTCGCCCAACTCGACGTCGACCCGGATGGCCATGTCGACGTCTGCAGTCGCTCGCGGCTCACCGAACATGGAGCTGGCCAGCGACCCGCCCAGGGCATACGGGATGTCGAGCTCCTCGAACAATCCGACCAGCCGTGCGACCAGCGACAGCGGACTGTCGCCCGCCGAGTCAGTGCTCAACGGCCGTAGGCGGCGTCGGCGAGGCCTCGTCCGTACCGCCGCCGGGTGAGCTCACGGCGCAGATCACGAGAGCTGATGTCGGGATGGTCCAGTCGGATGCCGGCGATCGCAAGTTCCTCGACATCGCAACACAACCGGTTCGTCAGATCGACCCGCTCCTGAACGCTCATCGCGCGCCACCGTGCGAACAAACGACGGCGCACCTCGGGGTCGGTATCGGTGATGAAACGGCCCGTCGCCACGTCATGGATGCTAACGGTGTCCTCCGACAACAGGATCAGGGCCAGCCGGCGCCGCGCACGTCGACCTCGACGGCCTCGATGCGACCCTCGCCCTTGCCGGCCTGTGCGTCACCGAATGTGGGAGCGGTGATCAGGTACAGCGTCGTGCGATCCGGCCCACCGAGGGCGCAGGCGAACACGGGCTGACTGGCGGCGACCACCTCGAGGATCTCGCCTCCCTCGGCGACACGACAGCAACCGACGCCGAAGGCATCAGCCATCCAGATCGCCCCTACGTCATCGAGCGCGCAGCCGTCGGGGCCCATGCCCGGGACCTCGGCCCACACGCGTCGGTCCGACAACGTCGCGTCGTCACCGATCGCGAAGGCCGTGTACCGGCTCCCCATCGACTCCCCCACGATCAGCGTGGAGCCATCAGGTGTGATCACCGAACCGTTCGGGAAGCGAAGGTCGCTCGCGGCCACCTCCACCGAACCGTCAGGCCTCACGAGCGCGAGGTCGGCGGCGCGGGGCCGATCGCCGGCCTCGAGATCGAACCCGAAGTTGCCCACATACGCGTTGCCGCGGCCGTCCACCACCATGTCGTTGCAATTGCCGGCGGCGACGGCAGCGAGATCGGCGTGCAGGTGGACCGTCCCTCCCGCGTCGACGCGGCGGAGCTGACGCGACGTCATGGCCACCACCAACAGCTCGCCCGACGGCAGCCAGCCCAACCCGCTGGGCTGATCATCGAGCTCCACTTCGACGCGCCGGTCGCCGGTGGGGCCGAACGACGACACCTGGTGGGGGTAGAAGTCGCTGACCCACAACCGACCGTCATGCCACCGCGGACCTTCACCGAAGTCCAATCCCTCGTAGACGATCTCGACCGTTCGCGTCACCGTGCCTCCCGCAGGGCTTCGACCGTGTCGACATCCGCGCATGTGTCGGTCGCTCGTTTCATCCCCACCATGCCCACCTCGATCGGTTGCCATTTGCTGCCCATGGCGGCCGTCGTCGTCGCCGCGATCCACGCGTAGAGGACCGTGCGGCGGAACCGCAACCACAACATCTCGAACGACGGCGCGTCGACGCCCGACTCGACGAGCACCTCGTGGTAGCGACGCAGCCACCGGTCCTGTCGCTCGCGGCGCACCTCGGTCGGACACGAGTTGCCGAGGTAGATCGCCACGTCTCGGATGCCCGGCGATCGGCTGATCACCGCCCAGTCGTACAACCCGACCTGATCTCCGTCCATGAACTGGTTGCCGGCGTGGGTGTCCCCGTGGATCAGCGTCTGCTCGCCGTCGTCGAGCAGCTCGTTGATCCGTTCGTGGTGCTCCTCGTAGAGCAGGCACAGGTCCGTGAACGCCGGCGGGAACTGGTCGGCGAACTGCTCGCGGGCGCTGGCGACGAGGCGGGCGCCGTACGAGCCGCGCATCGCGGGTCGAACCCACGAGAGCTCGTCGTCGAAGCGGGGGTCGTTCCAGAAGCGGGCATGCAGACGAGCGAGGCTCTCGATGAGTTGACCGCCGTGGTCGCCGTCGAACGGCTCGAGCCGCGTGGCGAACCGACAGCCCGACGCCTCGAGGTCCTCGAGCACCATCACGTACTCGGCGGGATCGTCGCCGTGGGCGGCGAAGTAGGCGACCGGAATGCGAAGCGGAGCCTCGAAGGCGGGGCCCTCGTAGAAGCGAGCCTCTCGCCGACCCATGTCGGTGGCGGCGACGAGCTTGCGCTGCGAGTCGTCGAACGGCGGCAGCTTCACGAACACCGACTCGGGCCCCTCGGCCCCGGGCGCGTACGAGAGGCCGAGCCGCAGCCGACCGGTGGTGCCCGAGTGCTGGGCGAGGGTCTCCACGCCCACCACCTCGACCGAGGGAAACGACCGGTTCAGGACCTCGGTCAGCCAACTGGCCGTGACCGCCGCTGGACTCTCGGGAAGGGCGGGTGGCACGAACGGAGGGTATCCCTCGCGCCGATTTCGAGGCCGCGAGACGCCAGGGCCGGCTTTGGCCGCACCGGTCGAGAGGTATCGTCCGCCGAGGTTCTCGACGAGAGGATGCCGATGACGAAGATGCTCACTCCCGACATCTCGACCTGGCCGGACCAGGATCCGCAACTGATCGGCAGCCGATGCGCCGACTGCGGGGCGACGACCTTCCCGACCCAGACCACCTGCCCCCGTTGCAGCGGCGCGGCCATGTCCGACCTGTTGCTGCCCCGGCGAGGCACGCTGGTCGCGTGGACGACCCAGGGGTTCCTTCCCGGGCCTCCCTATGCGGGTTCCGAGACGGCCGAGACCTTCGAGCCGTTCGGCATGGGCCTGGTACAGCTGGGCGACGTCATCAAGGTCGAGGGCCGCCTCACCGAGGGCGACCCCGAGAAGCTGCGATTCGGCATGGAGGTCGAGCTGACCATGCGACCGCTGTACACCGACGACGACGGCGACGAGGTCCTCATGTTCGCGTTCGCGCCGGTGACCGCGACCGACGGGAGCGATTCATGAACGACGTAGCGATCATCGGCGTGGGCCTCCATCCCTTCGGACGGTTCGGCGACAAGACGGCGATGGCCATGGGCGCGGACGCCATCGGGCTGGCGCTGAACGACGCCGGCGCGACCTGGCGCGACATCCAGTTCGGTGTGGGGGGAAGCCATACCGTCACCAACCCCAACGCGGTGTCCAGCCTGGTCGGTCTGAGCGGCATCCCCTTCACCGACGTGTTCAACGCCTGTGCCACTTCGGCCAGCGCCGTCCAGGTCGCGGCCGATGCCATCAGAGCCGGGCGCGCGGATGTGGCGATCGCGTTCGGGATGGACAAGCACCCGAGAGGCGCGTTCGTCGGCGACCCGGCCAACCTGGCCCTGCCCAGGTGGTACGGCGAGAACGGCCAGTACATCACGACCAAGTTCTTCGGGATGAACGCCAACCGCTACTGCCACGACCACGGCATCTCGTCGGCGACGCTCGCGAAGGTGGCGGCGAAGAACTACCGCAACGGCGCGCTCAACCCCAACGCGTTCCGGCGCGATCTCATCTCCGAGGAGGAGATCCTGGCGTCGCGGATGGTCAACTATCCGCTCACCCAGTACATGTTCTGCGCCCCCGACGAGGGCGCGGCCGCGGCGGTCCTGTGTCGCGCGGATCTGGTCGACCGGTTCACGTCGACGCCGGTGTTCGTTCGGGCCACCGAGATCCGTTCCCGCAGCTACGGCGCGTACGAGGTCCACGCCACCTACGCGGCCATCGAGGAGGACGACCCGCCCACCGCCCGGGCCGCCCGGGCCGCCTTCGAGTCGGCCGGCATCGCGCCCGGCGACGTCGACGTGATCCAACTCCAGGACACCGAAGCCGGCGCCGAGGTCATCGCCATGGGCGAGGCCGGTTTCTGTGCGCACGGCGACCAGGAGAAGCTCCTCGCCGACGGCGCGACCGAGATCGACGGCGCGATGCCCATCAACACCGACGGCGGTCTCATCGCAAACGGCGAGCCCATCGGCGCCTCGGGGTTGCGGCAGGTCCACGAGCTCGTGCGCCAGCTCCGCGGTGAGGCCGGCGACCGTCAGGTGCCGGGCGACCCCCGAGTCGGCTTCGCCCAGGTCTACGGCGCTCCCGGCACCGCGGCGGCCACCATCCTGTCGAGGTAGCCCTTCCATTCGGCGCATACGGTGGCGCGGATGTTGTCTCCACTCGTCGGATGGGCGATACGTCGAATGATCGAGCAGCTCAACCGCGGCCACGTCGACCGAGTCCTCTGGTTCTTCGCGGACGACGCTACGTTCGTGTTCCCGGGAGCGAGCACCTGGTCGGGCACCTACCACGGCAAGCCCGAGATCGAGCCCTGGCTCGACCGCTTCGTCTCGACGGGACTGCGGTTGCAGGTGCTCGACGTGTTGACCTCCGGTCCTCCATGGAACCAGCGGGTGGCGACGAGGTTCCGCGACCGCATGCTGGATGCGCATCACGAGGTCGTCTACGAGAACGAGGGCATCCTCTACGACCGCGTGCGGTGGGGGCGGATCGTTCACCATGAGTCGCACGAGGACACCGAGGCAGTCACAGCATTCGACGCGTATCTCGCGCGTCGGGCGTCCCTCGCCTGACCCTTCGCCCTGGACGATCCAACCGTTCGAGCCCATGAACGAAGGCGGTCTGGACGACTATTCGGGCTGCAGGCGAACCACCGCGATGCGCCGCCGGACCTTCTCCTGGTAGCCGTCGTACGAGTCGAGCTGCTCGTTCAGGCGCTTCCACAGCACGCCCCGCTCGGGCTCCTCGACCTCGACCGCGGTCACGGACCACCGCTGTTTGTCGTACTCGACAGTCCCATGCAGTTCCGCCTGGGCGTTCAGCCACCAGGCGGGCTCCCAGTCGGACCCACCGTTGGATGCCGCGACGACGAAGTCGTCGTCGTCGCGCACGAAGAGCGACGGGACCGTCCGGCTGACTCCGCTGCTTCGTCCGGTCGTCGTGAGATAGAGAAGGTCACCGCCGCGGAATCGGGTGAGACCCAGCTTGTGGACGATCGCGTTGACCACGCGATTCAGCGTGACCATCAACCTGCGCTGCATCTCGCGATGTTGGCATGCGCGGGAGCGACCCCGGACCAGCACTAACCGGGCAGGCCCGCGCTGTCGGCTTCGACGGTGAAGCTCCTCCAGAGGCGGGCGTAGGTGCCATCCCGCGCGAGCAGCGCATCGTGGGTGCCTTGCTCGGCGATGGCGCCGTGGTCGATCACGATGATCCGGTCGGCCGTCTGTGCCGTGGGCAGGCGGTGGGCCACGAGCAGGGTGGTCCGCCCCGCGGCCACGGCACGCATCGCGTGTTGGACCCGTGATTCGCTGGCGAGGTCGAGGTTCGACGTGGCCTCGTCGAGGATGAGGACGGCGGGGTCGACGAGCCGGGCCCGTGCGAGCGCGATCAGCTGCCGCTGGCCGGCCGAGAGACTGCGCCCTCGCTCGGTCACATCGGTGAGGAACCCCCGCGGCAGCGAAGCGATGAGGCGGTCGGCGCCGACGGCAATGGCCGCCGCTTCGACCTCTGCATCGGTGGCGTCGGGGCGTCCGTACGCGATGTTCGCCCGGATCGTGCCCGTGAAGAGGAACGCCTCCTGCGGTACGACGCCGAGGTGGCGGCGGTACGCGCCGAGGTCGAGATCCCGGAGGTCGTGCCCGTCGATCGTGACGCGTCCGGCGGTGGGGTCGTAGAAGCGGGCGACGAGTTTCACGAGGGTCGACTTTCCCGCGCCGGTCTCACCGACGAGTGCCACGGTCTCGCCCGCGGCGATGTCGAGGTCGATCCCCGCCAGGGCCTCGCTGTCGGGCGCGGTCGCGTAGCTGAAATGGACGTCCTCGAACCGAATGCGACCCGCGAGCTCGGGCACGACGATCGGCCGGTCGGCATCGGGAGTGCTCGTTGGGGTGGCCATGAGCTCGTCGATGCGGTGCATCGACGCGGCCGCCTGCTGCCAGGTGTCGAAGACAGCCGACAGTTGCTGGATCGGGGCGAAGAACAGGTTGAGGTAGAGCATGAACGCGACGAGCGCGCCGGTCGTGAGCTCACCGCGGGTGACGAGCACGGCACCGGTGCCGAGCACCACGGCCGCGCCGACGTCGCTGAGGAGCTGCACGAACGGGAAATACAGGGCGATGAGCCGCTGGGCGGCGGTCCGGTCGGTGAGGTACTGGTTGTTGAGCGACCGGAAGCCGTCGATGTTGCGGTCCTCGCGGGAGTACGCCTGGGCGACCCGAACTCCCGAGAGGCTTTCCTGGAGGTTCGCGTTCACGACGGCGATCGAGTCGCGTGCTCGCCGGTACGCGCCGCTCGACAGCCGCTTGTACCCCCACGTCGCGAGGATCAGCGGAGGGATGACGATCGAGGCGGCGAGGGCGAGCGGAGGGCAGAGCACGACGAGGAAGACGAACACCCCGACACTGGTGCACAGACTGACGATCGCGCTGATGAGCCCCTGCTGGAGCAGCTGCGACAGCGACTCGACGTCG
>DATEEV010000052.1:0-5033 GCA_035281005.1 Microthrixaceae bacterium
GCGGGCGAAGAAGGTGTTCAGGACCTCGTGCTTGTTGCGCAGGTTCGACGAGAACGCGACGTGGTTCGTCATCACCATGATCATCCCGATCCCTCGATACGCATCGAGGTTCGGGAACGGGCCACCCCGGTTGCTCACGCCGTCATACTCTCAGGCGTCGCGTCGTCCGATCCGGCATTCCCGCCCTCAGGCCCGCCGGCGAGCCACCGCTGGATGAGGTGCGCGACCAGGGCGCCGGTGGCGATCACCATCGCGACCTCCGCGCCGATGCGGAAGCGCATGAGCCCGTAGAACGCGCCCAACGTGAGTGCGGTGGTGACCAGTTGCGCCACGAGCGGCCAGATCTCGCGTCGTCGGCGACGAAGCACGACCAGACCCGCCAGGCCGGCGGGAGCGACGATCCACCACCCGACGGTGGCGGCCCACCCCGCCCAGGACTCGCGACCCTCCCCGGTGTTGTAGAAGACCATCTCGCTCGGCGACCACAGCCCCCACCCGCGCAGCTCGCGCACCATGACCACGGCAGGCAGGTCGCCCAGGTGGTCGCCGAAGTAGTCGAAGGCCGCCTCTCGCCATCCCGCGGACACTGTCGACCAGTCGCCGCCCTCAGGGGGCTCCAAGGTGCCTGCGAGGTATTCGTCCCAGTCGTCGATGCCGTCACCGTCGGAATCGACCACCCCGATGCACGAGAAGATCCAGAACCCGCGAGACGGCCCGAAGAACGCGGCGTCGCAGGCGTTGCCGATGAGCGTCAATCCGTCGTTGGTCGACATCGTGACCGGCTCCTCGAATCGGACGAGGTTGGGCCCGACCCATGGCCCGAGCACCAGCACTGCCCCGACGCCGATCGACGCGACCGCTCCGGCGAGGGCGCCGAGGCGTGACCCGTCTGTGCCGCGCCGCGCTCGCCAGGCAACGGGGAGCCCGAGCAGTGGAAGCAGCAACAACGTCTCGGCCCGAGCCAGACCGCACAGGGAGATCGCCGCGCCCAGCAGCCCCATGTTCACGATGCTCGGCCGGTCGAGGGCGCGGTACGCGGTGAGGATCACGACCGCGATCGTGAGTGTGCCGATCGACTCCGCCATCACCAGTCCATCGTTGATCCAGAAGCCGGGATACACCGCGGCGACACCAGCCGCGACGAGCCCGGCGGTGGGCCCGGCGACGCGACGGCCGGCGAACCCGATCGCCACGACGGCACCGGCGCCGACGAACGCCATCGTCAGCCGATGGCCGAGGATCCGACCGTCGGGGTCACCGTCGGTGCCGACGATCCACGACGCCGGCGTGGCGACGATCGACGTGAGTGGGGGATGATCGGCGGATGGCACGACGCGATCGGTGATGAACGGGTCACGGAACCCACCCCCGTCCGCCAGCGTGTCGGCGAGCGCCGAGTAGTAGATCTGGTCGCCCTTGAGCGGATCGTGGCGCTTCGCGCCGAGCACGTAGGCGACACGGAGGCCGAGCCCGGCCACCGCGATCAACAGCAACAGCAGCAGGAAGCGGCGCCCCGCCATGCCCCGGCCGACCGCCTCAGGAGACGGCGGCAGCGCGTCGGGGGATCACCGGCGCGTCGCGCCCGGTGCCGCCCGACGACGAGCCCGACGATGTCGAGCCCGGCGACGCCGACCCCGACGACGCGGAGCCGGACGACTCCTCGTGGTACTCGTCCTCCACGTTGACCGCCCAGATGTCGTGGTTGGCGTGGTTCACGATGTTGTCGACAGTCAGCATCGCCGTGTACATCGAGTGGTCCTGGTTGTTGTACTTGTGCATCCCGTTGCGACCGACCGGCCACACATTCGGGGCGTTCGCCGCGAGCCACTCCCGCAGGACCTCGACGTTCTCCTTGTAGTGCTCGTCATAGGACGGGTACGCCTTCGGCATGCGAACGACGTACCCGGCCTCCATGTCGGAGAAGTCAGCGAGGCCGAGCGTGGACAGCTCCTTCTTCCCGAGCTCGATCAGCTCGTCGTCGGGTGCGCTCCACATCTCGTCGCCCTCGAACACGAAGTACTCGAGGCCGAGACAGGTGTAGCCGGGCTTGACCATGTACGGCGACCACGAGCCGTAGTTCTGGATGCGACCGACCTTCACCTGAGGGTCGTGGATGTAGATCCAGTTGTCGGGGAAGCTGTCGGCCTCGGGCACGACCAGCGCCACCGAGAGGTGATCGCGGAACCAGAGGTCGTTCGCCGCGGCCGCGGTGCGCTCGTCGACGGGCGGGTCCATCGCCAGCAGGAGCTGGGGGATCGGCATCGACGAGATCACGTGGTCCGCGGGGAAGCGGCGCTCGCCGCCGTCGACCGCCGCGACCACCGCGGTGGCGCGGCCACCCGCGTGCTCGACGCGCACGACCGGCGCCTCCATCACGACCTGCGACCCTGCCGCCTCGACCTTGTCGCGGCAGGTCTCCCACATCATCCCCGGCCCGAGCTTGGGGTACTGGAACTCCTCGATGAGCGAGGTGATGTCCTTCTGGTTGCGCTTGGGCATGACCGCGTTGATGACCGCCGTGGTGAACGACAGGTTCTTGACCCGCTGAGCCGCCCAGTCGGCCGGCATCGACGACACCGGGACGCCCCAGACCTTCTCGGTGTAGGTCTTGAAGAACTTGCGGTAGAGGCGCCAGCCGAAACGCGCGACGAGCCACCCCTCGTAGTTCGTCTGGTCCCTCGGCGGGCGGATCCGCGCCCGGACATAGCTGCACACGCAGAGGATCGCTTCCCAGATCCCGAGGCTGCGAAGGACGTTCAGCGCCCGCAGCGGGTAGTCCAGGTACTTGCCGTCGTAGAAGATTCGCGACTGGCGGGGCCGCATCAGGAAGTCGCCCTCGGGGAGGATCTCGTGCCAGAGTGCCTCGACCTCGGGAACCTTCGTGAAGAAGCGGTGTCCGCCGATGTCGAACCGCCAGCCGTCGCGCAGGACGGTGCGGGAGATACCACCAACGACATCGTCCGCCTCGAGCACGGTCGAGGTCCGCTCCTCCTTGGCGAGCTGGTAGGCGGCGGTCAGCCCCGCCGGGCCGGCGCCGATGATCACGACACCTGACGCGTCGGGAGTGGAGGGGGACGGGGAGGTCTCAGTCATCGTGTGATCCGCGGAGGTCGTGGGCGGGTACGTCAGCGCCACAGGGGTTGGACGCTACTCGTTGCCCGACGGGCCCCCGTGAATCCTCGGCCGGGTCGGGCTGGGATCAGGCCGCCCCACGAAGCGCGTGTTGGCGGTCGAGGCCGCGTGGGATCCTGATCCGATGGAGTGGCTCGTGCTCTCGGTGGTGCTCACCCTGCTGCTGAACGTCGCGATCCGGCTCTGGCCGGGCCCGGCGCAGCGTGGTGCGGAGCGACTCGTCGACTGGACGGAGCGACAGGAGGCCTCGAAACCCGACGCCGAGCCCGGTCGGGTACGAGTCTTCGTCCCGTGGAAGGCGATGCTGATCGTCTCGATCGGACTGACGATCGTGCTCAACGTCGGACTTCGACTCTTCTGAGCGGACGCAACGATGATGGAGACGAGCCTTCGAGGACATTGGCACCCGTCGCCCCCCGCAAGTAGCTACGGTGCAGAGCACCCCCGGCGACGAGATACCACCTCCGTCGCCCGGCAGCACCCCCGGCACACCCCCAGCCGCCGGGGGTGCGCCGCGTCCGCCCTGCCCTGGAGCGGGAATTCCAGGATCTCGTCAGGGACAACGAGCTCTGACGCCAAGGTCGCGGCTGCGATCGCCCGCCGCGCTCGCGGGGCCCGTTTCCCCACACCGCCGGATCACCAGGATCTCGTCGGTGCGGAAGGACGCGAGCGCGACCGACCAGCAGTCGACGGCGCCCCGGGCGTTTGCGGTCCGGAAGAACGTGGTGAGGCTGCGCTCCGGCGTATAGGCGTCGGCGTCGTCCACCCGCTCGACGGAGTGGTCGCGGAGGGTCACGGTGAAAGCCATGTCGGAGTTGTACGACGACCGCCCTGTGGGGAGGAAGGGGAGCAACCCTGTGACCTCACTGTGACCTTCTCCCCGCTGCCTGTGGACAACCAGTGGTCACATGCGCGCGATGGGTAGTGGACGGTAGCGAGGCGCCCGTCGGGGCGGCCGCGCTCCGGCCCAGAGCACGAGGCGCTGGGCCCGGCCTCGGTGGCCCGCGTAGGGCGCGAGCAACTCCAGCATCCGCGCGTCGTCGCCGCGGGACCGCTCGATCGCCCAGCAGACGTGGCCCGGGATGTGCAGATCACCGACGACGGGCGAGTCCGGGTCGCCGAGTGCGGTCGAGCGCACGATCGACGAGGTCCAGGGCCCGACCCCCGGGATCCGATCGAGGATCCACGCCCGGTCGGGCTCGTCGACCAGCGCGTCGATCCTCGGTGCCACTCGAGAGATCCGCCTGATCGTCTCGGCGCGACCCCGCTCGACGCCGAGTGGGTGGAACTCCGAGTACGACAACCGGGCGAGGGTCCGCGGATCCGGCGCGACGAGGAGTCCGAGCACCTCTCCAGGACCGGGTGCCGGCTCGCCCCACTGACGAACCAGGCCGCGCCACGACGAGATGCTCTCGCCGGCGGTGACCCGTTGCCCGAGCACCGTCGCCACCGCGGTCGTGGAGACCGTGCACGAAGCCCCCCACCGCATGCCCGCGTGTCGGCGTGCTGCGTCCCGGATGAGACCGCTGCGTCCGGGATCGAAGCCGGCAGTGTCGTCGACGAGGCCGACCAGCCGCGGGACGAGCTCGAGCACGCGCTCGGCCTCCGACCCCCAGGCCCGGGCCTCGAGTCGCCCGCTGCTCACTCTCACGAGCGTGGTGGCGGTTCCGGTCGCGGTCCGCCATGAGCGCCACACGTCAGTGCCGGCGAACAGCCAGGTCGGGTCGGACCGTCCGATGCGCATCGGACCCAGGGTCTCGACCAGGTCGAGCGGCGCGGTGAGCCGCCATCGCCGGGTCCTGCCGCTCCGTCCACTCACACCGCGAGTCTCGCGGGGTCGGCGAGCGTGTCGGGCCATCGGGTTCTGGGTCGGCGCCGATCCGCGCTGTGGCAGGCTGACC
>DATEEV010000053.1:0-2407 GCA_035281005.1 Microthrixaceae bacterium
GACCGCCGGTCACCGATCGATGCTCGCACAGCGCGAGCGCTATGTTCGGCATACCGCGGTCGTCATGTGGGGCAGACCGCCGGCGCTCAATCGACGAGTCCGATGACCGAACAGCCGATCCTTCTCGACGACGATCAACGCGCCGCGCTCGCCGCGCACGCTTCGGCCATCGCCTTCCGCCTACTCGGCGATCACGACGCCGCGGAGCGGGTGGCGACGAGCACCGTCGACGAGCTGGCACGACGAATTCGTGAACACCCCGAGGAGGGGCCGGCGCCGATGGCCTGGCTCGCCGCTGCGGCCGTGACCACCGCGCTCGACGCCGAGCCGAGCGCGGACGGGCCCGACGGCCCGCGACGTGCGGCGCTGCGTCTGACCATGGGCTCGCTGGCCGCCGACGAACGCGCCGTGGTCGCCCTGACCCTGCTGTGTGGTTATCCGCGTCCGGAGGTGGCGGGTTGGACGGCCCGGACCATCGCCGAGGTCGATGCGGTGATCGAGGCGCTGCCACCGGGCATGGAACAGGCCCGCGACCTGCCGCGACATGCCGACAGCACTCGACGACGACGCGTGGGGTTCGGTTCGATCGCCGCGATCGTGATGCTCGCCGTCGCCCTGTTCATCACGAACTGCCGACCGTTCGTCGACGACGCCGACGGGCGTGCCGCCACGCCGCCCGCGTCGATCCGGCGACCCTGAGGGTCACTTCGACAGGATTGTCGACGAAGCGATCATCAGCGGAAGGGTGGACCACTGACCCACGCAACCAATGAGTGCCGACATCCTCGGCGCATCGGCAGCACCCGGTGGTACTCGAACGACGGGAAGGCGACGACCGTGCCTCGCTCGCGAGTGAGCTCCGTGAACGCGGCCAGCTCCTCACGGTCGTAGTCCTCCACGACGTCGAACAGCTGGAGCTCCCCGCCGTCATAGTCGTCCTCGGCGGACAGCTGGACGACGAAGGAGAGCTTCCTGGTGGCGACCTCGCCGTCGAGGCCGTCCTGGTGCCACGAGTAGAAGGAACCGGGTCCGTCGTAGGTCGTGAACTGAAGGTCCTCGCCGAAGCCGGTCAGCTCGAAGCCGTAGCGCCGGTTGACCTTCTCCACCAGGGACGCGAGCTTCTCGAAGATCCACCAGGTGTTGTCGTCCGGCGCGATCCACGCCGTGCGCGACCGACGCAGCTCGACGTCATGCACCTCGTCGCCGTCACCGCCCTCGAGGAGCGCCTCGGCCGACACCAGCTCGGTGCCGAGCGCGACGATGCGGTCGCATTGACGGGGCGTGAAGACCCGGGGGTGGATCTCGTGGGTCCGGTACGGCGGAGCCGGAGGCTCGATCAGCAGCGGGCGGGCGATGGCACGGCCCGCGGGCCGATCCCGTGAGCCCACCCGGTCACTCGCCCGAGTAGTACAGCGTCGTGGTCGGCGCCGTCGTGGTCGGCGCGGTCGTCGTGGCGTGCTCGGGGTTCGCGGCTGCCGGATCGCCGGTCACGACCAATGGGGGGTTCTCCTCCGGGCGCGAGCACCCGGTGATGCCGCAGACCAGCGCCACGGCGACGACGAAAGGGCCGACCAGCGTACGAAGGTGGGTCATCGGTGCGTTCGCTCCCTGGGGTTCACTCGACGTCACCGGCACGCCAGCGCGGCGTCGCCAGGTGGTCACACGATCTTTCGGGACAGCCTGCTCCAGCATCACAGGTCCGTCCAAGTCGACGCCTACAATCCCCACCCGTGACCGAGCCCTCGCCAGCGGTGGGGACGGACGAGGCTGTCGATGAGGGCGATCCGACACGCGAACCGGCGTGGCGCCGCATCCTCGACGCGATGGGCGACGAGTCCACCGGGCCTCGGCTGGCCCTCTTCGCCCTCGTCGCCACCTATTGCCTGGTCTACGGCGTGCTCACGGTGCGCCAGCACACGAGGATCAACACCTCGGCGTTCGACCTCGGCATCTACGACCAGGGCGTCTGGCTGATCTCGCGGTTCAAGAATCCATTCGTCACCGTCCGTGGGCTGGACTTCTTCGGCAACCACCTGAGCCTCACCACCTACCTCCTGGCGCCGATCTACTGGCTCGGCGGCGGGGTCAAGGCGCTGCTCCTCATCCAGACCGTGGCGATGGCGGTGGGAGCGGTTCCCCTCTGGGCCTACGCCCGGGATCGACTCGAGAACCCCTGGTGGGCCCTCGTCCCCGCTGCCGCCTATCTCCTCTTCCCTGCGTTGATCTGGATGAACGCGTGGCACTTCCACCCCGAGAAGCTCGCGATCGCCCCGATGATCGCCGCCTTCTGGTTCGCGTCGACAGGTCGGTGGAAGTGGTACGCCGCCTGCCTGGCCTTCGTCCTGTTGACCCGTGAGGACTTCGCGCTGACCGTCGCGATGCTCGGCATCGTCCTGGCCCTGTTCCG
>DATEEV010000054.1:0-15732 GCA_035281005.1 Microthrixaceae bacterium
TCGGACCGTCCGAGGCACAGGACCTGGTCCGGATCGACGTCGCCGCCGACGGCTCGTCGCGCCGACGCGACCTGGGCGCGGTGGCCTTCGTCCCGTTGATCGGTGATCAGGGCTGGCACGAGCCCTGACCGGGCCCGCCGGTCCTGAACGGGATCGCGGCTCAGGCCTCGGCGTAGCGGCGTCGGCCCTCTCGCCCGCCGCCGAACAGCGCGCCCAGGTCGAGGAGGAAGCCCATCGCCACGATGAACCAACCGAAGCCGGAGACGCCGAACAGCGGTTGGTAGGCCAGCGCGTAGAAGACGGTCGTGTACGGGAGCAGCAGGAACCCCAGGAACCCGAGCACGAACGAGTCGAACGCGATCGACAGACGTTCGGTGAAGAGCCAGAGGAAGAAGAGCGTGACTCTCGGCAGCGCGAGCGAGCCGAGAGCGAGCAGGCAGCCGCATCCCATCGCCGCATCATGCCCGTCCCGCACCGCTCCCGTCGGGGAAATCCGTTCATCTCTCGACCGGTGAGCCCTGGCCGCCGAGGTGATTCGCCTACGCCGGGTCCTTGAACGAACGTTCAATCAGGACATATCCTCATGGCACGGGCGCCGGGCCCGTCCGGACTCCGGAGGGGAACCGATGACCGCACTCGACGAGCAGGTGGGCCAGTTCGGGCCGCATGGAGCCATCGACTTCTGCGACCCGCACGTCTTCGACGACCCGTGGGAGATGTACCGCTGGCTGCGCGGCCTCGACGCCCTCCATTACGACGAGGAGAACGATCTCTACGTGGCCGCCCGCCACGAGGACGTCTTCACCCTCAGCCGCGACCCCGAGACGTACTGCAACCGGTTCGGCGTGCGTCCCAAGATCGCCGGCGACATGTCGATCATCACCCTCGACGGCGAGGAGCACACCCGCCAGCGCCGCCTCATCAACCAGGGATTCACACCCCGGCGGGTCCGCGAGCTCATCCCCCACGTCCGCTCGCTCACCAACGAGATCGTCGACCAGATCGCCGACAAGGGCCGGGTCGACTTCGTGGAGGACTTCGCCATCCACGTCCCGCTGATCATCATCAGCGAGATGATGGGCCTCGACCCCGAGCAGCGGCTGGCGATGTACCGCTGGAGCGACGCCATGATGGCGGGCGACGGCCACGTCGAGGCCGACTCGCCCCAGCTGCTCGCGGCGGCCGAGTCGTTCGGCGAGTTCGCGGTCATGTGCATCCAGCTCATCGAGGAGCGCCGGGCCGAGCCACAGAACGACATCATCTCGATCCTCACCTCGGCCTTCGACGAGGGAACGCTCGCCAAGGAGCACAAGGCGATCGTCGGCGTGAGCGAGGAGCACATGGCCTCGTGGGAGAACGAGGAGCGCCTCCAGGACGACGAGCTGCTCGCGTTCCTGACCGTGCTGCTCGTCGCCGGCAACGAGACGACCCGCAACGCCATCTCGGGCGGGTTGATCGCGCTGTCGCAGCACCCCGAGCAGCGTCAGCTCATGCTCGAGAACCTGTGGAACGACGAGTTCATGGACACCGCGATCGACGAGCTCATCCGCTACGTCACCCCGGTACTGGGCTTCATCCGCACGGTCACCACGGACCACGTGTACCGGGGTACGGAGCTGAAGGAGGGCGACCGAGTGCTGATGCTCTACGCGTCGGCCAACCGCGACGAGGCCGTGTTCGACGACCCCGACTCGCTGGTCCTCACCCGCAGCCCGAACCCGCACCTCGCGTTCGGGATCGGCCCCCACTTCTGCCTGGGCGCGAACCTGGCCCGCATGGAGGTCAAGACGGTGTTCCAGGAGCTGCTGACGCGGCTGCCCGACATCACCGTGCCCGACGACGTCACGATCGGCCGCGGCGAATCCTCGCTCGTGCTGGCCCTCCAGGACGTGCCGGCAACCTTCACCGGCTGTCCGGTCCAGCACTGAGCCCCTCATCCCGGAACAGTGTGTCCATCTGCCCACATCCGGTGTGGGTGAACGGACACACCTCGGCGGGCCCTCCGACGCGGGATCCCCAACACGGACCACACTGACGCCCATGTCAGCACCGGCCGAGCCGCGGGCCAACCAACGCGAGCACATCCTCGACACCACGCTGCGGCTCATGTCCGAGCACGGCGCGGCGGGCATGTCCATGCGCCAGCTCGCCGCCGCGTGCGGGGTGCAGGTCGCGGCCATCTACCACTACTTCCCGTCGAAGGACGCCCTGCTGGCGGCCGTGGTGGCCGAGCGCCAGTACGGGGCGCGGATGTCCGACCCGCTGCCGATCGACCTGGCGGCTCCGGCCGATGCCCGACTGCGCGACCTCTACCGATTCGTGTGGGACGGTGCCATGGAGGAGGAGGCGATCTGGAAGCTCCTCATGGGTGAGGGCCTGCGCGGCGAACTTTCGGTGCTGCCGGTGGGCCACGCGCTGTTGGACCTGCTGCGCACCGCGTCGGCAGGGTGGATACGACAGTGGGTGCCCGAGCTGGCCGAACCGGCCGCGGTCGGGCAGCTCCTCGTCGGGCAGATGGTCACCGGCTTCCTGCGGATGATGTTCGAGCCCGACCTCGACCGCGCCGTGATCGCCGACGACGGGGCCGACGCACTCGTCACGGCGTTACGCTCCCAGCTCGAGAGCTGACGAGCACGAGGCTGCTCGCCGGCGGAAGGGCACCTGGGGGATGGGGATGGTGGTACGCGGACGGTGGTGGGCGCTCGCTGTGGTGGTCGCCGTGGCGTGCACCACCCTGTCGGCGTGCTCGTCGAGCCCGGAGTTCGCGTTCGTCGACGCGACGACGAGTCCCCTTCGAACGCCGGAGTCCGGGGTGGCCGACCTCGACTCGCTCGACGCTGCGATGGTCGCCAACACAGTGCAATACGGCGCCCAATCCGGCGAGGAGTACTGGGTCGGGCGGGAGATCCAGACGGTCGGCCCCGGTCCGGTCGAGGTCGTGAGAGCGGTGGCACTGACCACGCCCGGCATCCGCGACGCTCGGGTCCTGATCGGGACCGATACGAACGTGGGTGCTGGTTCGGTACGGCTCGGCTTCGGGCCACCGGGCGCCACCACGCCCGGACCAGCCGTGGGGACTCGGTTTGACGGTGCCCGGAGATCGGTCGTGTACGTCGTTGGCACGCTCGAACAGGGCGAGCGCCACGGCGGGTTGATCGGCGCGCGACTGACCGTCCGAGACGACGAAGGCGAACACCGCCTCGACCTTTCCGAAGCGTTGTTGTTGTGCGCGGACCCCATGCCGGACCTCACCGATCCCCTCCAGGCCTTCGAGCCCGAGCCGTGCGAGGACGGTCAGAAGTCGTTCGCGCGGCACGCCTTCGCGGCATTCCGCGACGACTTCCACGCGGTCTCGAGCGAGCTCGGCTGACGCACACCGACTTGACGGTTGGCGCGCCGGGGAGGTTGGCTACCCCCGACAGGTGATGTCACGGAGAAGCCGGTCGGATTCCGGCACTGTCCCGCAGCCGTAGGTGCAGCACGCGAGTGCCCTGCACGAGTCGGATCGCCGAACCATCACCAGCTCCATCAGCACCGTCGTGGGATTGCGGTCGGGAGCATGCCCCCGGGCCTGCCTTCGTCACACGTCCTGCGGCTCGACACAAGGAGACCCACATGCGGGCGACCCGGCGAGCTGCATCCACCTTCGGGGTGGTCGTGTTGCTCTCATTCATCGGAGCCGCGTGCGCTCCGCAGACCTGGCCGGCACCGGCCGATTCCGGCGCCGCGGCACGCTCGGCGGCTGCGGACTGGCTCCGTTCGCAGTTCGCGGCGAACGACCTGATCCCCTCCGCGTTCGTGCCCGGAGCGGACGACCTGGCCAGCACCGTCGCCGCCGCGGTGAGCCTGCTCGCCGACGATCCCGACGACGTCCAGGCCGACGAGGCACTCGACGCGCTCGCGACCCGCGTCGACGACCTGGTGTTCGACGGCACGGCTGACCGGCCGGGAGCGCTCGCGATGCTCATCATCGCGGCCGAGGCGACCGGTCGCGATCCCCACGCGTTCGGCGGCCACGACCTCGTGTCACGGCTCGAGGCCACGCAGCAAGCCACCGGCGCTGATGCCGGCTTGTTCGGGTCGCAGTTCCCCACCTACGACGGGATCTACCGCCACGGGCTCTCCTTGGCCGCGCTGGCGATCGCCGCCCCGAGCTCGCCCACCGTCGCCATCGGCGTCGCGTGGCTCGAAGCCCAGCAGTGCACCGACGGCAGCTGGATGCCCTACCGAGCCGACCTCGGGGTGGAGTGCGCGTTCGACGGGAACCTCTTCGTGGGGCCCGACACGAACAGCACCGCTCTGGCGTTGATCGGCCTCCGGGCATCGGGTGCGCCCGTGCCGGCCAACGCAGGCACCTGGCTCGCGTCGGTTCGCGGCGCCGACGGCGGCTGGTCGTTCTTCGGCGACGGGCCTTCGGACCCCGACTCGACCGGGCTCGCGATGGCCGGGCTCCGTGCGCTCGGGACCACGCCGGACCAGGCGGCCTACGATCGGCTGATCGCCTTCCAGTTCGATGGTTCCGCTCCCGCTTCGTACCAGGGTGCGTTCTGGTACCCCCCGTTCTCGGGTGATCCCGTGCCCAGCATGCTGGCGACCAACGACGCCGTGACCGGGCTCACCAACGGGGTGTGGCCAGCCGCGGTGGGACAGTGAGCAGCGGGACAGTGAGCGGGAGGACGACGATGAGCCCGTCGAGACCGAACCGACGCCGCGTCACCGCGGTCGCGTGCTGTGTCCTGTTTCTGGTGGCCGCGTCCTGCGCCACCTCGCCCTCGGGCGGCGGCGGGCCGGCTCCGACGTCGTGCCCGGCGAAGGGGGCAGGCCAGATCCAGGTCGCCGTCGTCGTGGACATGACCGCGTTCGGCGCGGCTCCGAACTCGACCTGCGTCGTCGTCGCGAGCGGGTCGAACGGCATGGCCGCGCTCGCGGCGCGGGCTCAGCTCATCGGCGCCCCTCCGCCCCGCTACGCGGCCAACGGCCTCCTGTGTGCGATCGACGGCATCCCCCTCGCTCCGGCATGCGGCCAGAACGGCCCGGACGGGCCTGAGTACTGGGCGTACTACCTGGGCGGCGCGAGCTGGACCTACTCGACGGTCGGCCCGGGGCTGCGCGGCCTCACCGATGGCGCGGTCGACGGTTGGCGGTTCATCGCCGGCGGCGCCAACCAACCGCCGGACATGCCCTCGTCCTTCGTCGACCTCACCACGTAGGGCTCATCGGGCACCGGGACCGACCTCGTGGCGACCACGCCGGTCCTCGGAGCATGGCAACCTGAGTCGATGGCCACCTCCGAGTACCGCGTCACGATGAGGTGGGTCGGCAACGACGGGCGTGGCACCGCCGAGCTCGAGACATTCGGACGTGACGGCGAGCTCTCGTCCGATGGCCTGCCGACGATCCCGACGTCGTCGTCACCCGACCACGCCGGAAGCGCCGGCGGCTGGACCCCCGAGGACCTGCTCGCTGGCGCGGTGAGCCAGTGCCAAATGCTCTGGTTCCTCCACCTGTGCGCCAAGAACGAGATCGTCGTGCAGAGCTACGTCGACGACGTCGTCGCGACGTTGAAGGTCAAGGGATCCAAGGGCACGGTTTCGAGCATCGCTCTGAATGTGTCGGTCGAGGTGTCCAGCGGCGACCTCACCCTGGCCGAGTCGCTGTTCACCAAGGCGGGCGAGCTGTGTTACGTCGCGCGCTCGCTGAGCTCGCCGGTGACCCACACGCTGTCGATCACCTCGGTACCCGTCCCAGGTTGACGCTGTCTCACTCGCTCCGCTTCGCGACGCTGTCTCACTCGCTCCGCTTCGCGACGCTGTCTCACTCGCTCCGCTTCGCGACGCTGTCTCACTCGCTCCGGAGGGCCGGCGCCAGCGCGCCGCGGTTCGCTCGGGCTCCCGCGAGCAGGCTGACCACCGAGCCGACGACCAGCGCGGCCATGGGCACGACGATCAGCCAGGGCGACAGCAACGGTTCGTTGTCGACGTACGCGCTCGACGCCAACACTCTCCACACCGTCGAGCCCACGATCACCCCGAGTGGTGCACCGATGACGACGCCGAGCGTCGCGATCGCCAGGCCCGCGATGCACATCGACAGCCGGAGGCCCCGCGAGGTCATCCCGAGCGCCCGGAGCGTGCCGAGCTCGCGACGGCGTTGGCTACCGATCACCACCAGGGCGTTCGCCAGGGCGGCGAGGCCGATGATCGCCAGGAAGCCTCCCAGCACGTACGGCAGCGCGGACAGTGACGCGAGGTTCTCCACCTCGTCGAGGCGGAGCGATCCGTCGATCTCGAGCTCCGCGCCATGGTCGGCGATGAAATCGTCGAACGTGCCCGGCTCGAGATCGAGGTAGGCCTCGCGGTAGCTGCCCGTGACGAGCGCGGTCGCGCTGCACGGATCGAACGCGTCGGATGTCAGCACGACGTCGTCGCCGAAGTCGTTGTACCTGCCGGGCCCGAGGCCGCGGCCGACCACGGTCACCTCGCGTTCGCGCGGGCGGTCCGTGCCGGGGAACACATCACCCACGACGGTCACCCGATCGCCCATCTCGATGCCGTCACGTCGCGCCAGTCGTTGCCCGACGAGGATCTCGTCGGGGCTCGTCGGAAGGCGGCACTCCAGCAGGGTCCAGGCCACCGAATCCCGGCGCATGTCGAACGAGTAGCCACTGACGACATGGTCGGCCACCTCGACCGGCTTGCCCCTGGAGTCCGACAACGCCACGACACGCTCGTCCGCGAGCAGTTCCTCGATGTTGCGGTACCGGTTCCGGCAGGCGCCCGACAAGACGGCCACCCGGCGAAGGTCGGTGGTGGTGGCACGCAGGACAGTCAGCTGCTCCGGGCGGGTCTCACTCTCCGGACGGGTCTCACTCGCTCCTCAGAGCAGGACCCGGCGCTCCCCGGCTGGCACGAGCGCCGGCGGCGAGGCTGATCACGGCGCTGACGACCAGCACGGCGACCGGCACGACCACCAGCCAGAGTGAGAACAGCGACTCGCCGTCGACGTAGGCGCTCATGGCGACGGCCCGCCACACCATCGAACCGACGACCACGCCGAGCGGGGCGCCGATCACGATGCCCAGCGCGGCCATCGCGAGTCCGGCGACGCAGAAGGAGAGGCGTACTCCCCACCTGGTCATCCCGAGGGCGCGGAGCGTACCGAGGTCGCGGCGACGTTGGCCGCCGATCACCACGACGGCGTTGGCCAGTGCGGCGAGACCGATGATGGCGAGGAACCCGCCGAGTACGTAGGGAAAGGCCGACAGTGACGCGAGGTTCTCGATCTCCGCAGGACGGGTCGGGACCTCCATCTCGAGCTCGTCGGCGTGGTCGGCGAGGAACTCGTCGAGCTCGCCATCCTCGACGTCGAGGTAGGCCTCGCGGTAGCTGCCCTCGAACAACGAGTCGAAGGCGGGAGGGGTGATCACGATCGCGTTGCCGAACTCCTCCCCCGATCGCGGGCCCACGCCGACCCCGACGACGGTCAGGTCCCGTTCGCCACCGGTTTCGCCCTCGACGTGCACCCGGTCGCCGACCTCGACCCCTTCGCGCCGCGCGATCCTCGCACCGAGGAGCACCTCGTCCGGGCTCGTGGGAAGCCTTCCGTCGAGCACCGTCCACCCCACCGAACCTCGGCGCATGTCGAACGCGTACACGCCAGCCCCCTCGCCCTCCACGACGGCGATGTTGGACTGGACCTGGGAGAGGGCTTCCACCCGCTCGTCGCCGAGCAGGACATCGACGGTCTCCTCATCGACATCGAGGACCGTCGCGTCCGCCTGCCAACCCCACCTGCTCGGGGTCGCGGCGAGGCGGTCCAGGCTCGCCGCGTACACGAGGCAGGCCATCACGCCGGCGACGCCGATGATCGCTCCCACGCGCGCCGAGCGCGCCGCGATCGCCGCTCGGCCGCCGCGGCGATCGAAGGCGAGGTCGACCCCCACGTCGATCGCGGGCACCGACCCTCCGGCGAGCACCGCCACCGCGGACCGCCGGGTGAACGCACGGCGACGAACGCGAGCTCGGGCAACGGTGACGAAGGCGAGGAGATCGAGTGCCGTGGTGAGCACGAGCACCGCCACCGCACCGAGGCCGAGGACGACCCAGTTCGGGGACATGCCCGGGTCCGGCTCGATCATCGTCAACGACCCCGGAGGCCCGATGCCGGAGGCCGCCACGCCGAACAGCACTGCGGTGGTCGCCGCGATCGCGGCCGTCGGACCGCCGGTCAACGCACGCGCGACCGCCTGGTCGCGGAAGGTCATCCCGAGGGCGGACTCGATGCCTCGCGAGGGCTCGTCGAGGGCATGACGGCGGATCAGGAACTGCACCACGGCGGTCCCCCCGGCCAACGCCGCGATGCCCAGACCGACCATGAGCCCGAGCACCACCACTCGAGCCGCCGCATCGACCGGCGCCGCCGCTTCATGAGGATCGCGCACCTGGAACCGCTGCAGCTCCGAACCGCCCTCGGGAACCCCGGCGCGGGTGATCCCCTCGACCCCGGCGCTGAATTCGGCGAGGTCGTCGCGGTCCTCGAGACGGACGATGACGTCGTGGGTCGCACCGCCGTCGCGGCCGACCACCAGTGGGGCATAGCGCTGGGCGAACGCGGGCGTGGTTTCGAGCATCGACGTCGACCCTCCACCGGCCGGACCGGTCGTGACGCCCACCACTTCGAGCTCCACCGTCGGCCCGTGGGGCTCTCCGAATCCCTCGTCGAACGCCAGGAAGTCGTCGTAGGTGAGGAGGTCCAGTGTGATCACGTCGCCGACCTCCAACCCTGCGTGTTCGACCAACGCCGCGTCGGCGACGACCTCGTCGAACGCATCGGGATCCGCCCGACGACCTTCGAGCAGGCGCGGGCGGTAGAGATCGGCCGGGCGTTCCGGCCCTGCGAGCATCGACACGTATTGCAGCTGGTCGCCTCTCAGCCGAGAGACGATCGCCGTGCCGATCCACGACTCCTCGACCTGCGGCAGTTCCGTCACTGCCTCCGCGTCTGCTCGCCCGAAGAAGGAGAACACTCGGACATCCTCGAGCCGGGTGGCCTCCACGAGCCGGTCGAAGGCAGTGCTGGTGCGCCGGGCGACGGTGACCGCGACCAGCAGACCACCTCCCACGAAGCCGGCCAGCAGCCCTGCCGCGATGAGACTCCGCCACCGGCGGCGCAACGTGGCGCGTGCGAGCAGGCGGAAGCGGTCCATCAGGGTTCGGGGGTTCGTGGTGGTTCAGCCCGGCGACCGACGGGGTGGCCGGCTACAGGCCCATCAGCTCGGTGAGGCCGTGGTCACGGCCTGCGGTGTAGCCACCGTCGGCGACGAGGGCGTGCCCGGTGACAAAACTAGCGTCGCTCGACAACAGGAAGGCCGCGGCCGCGGCCATCTCCTCGGCTCGGCCCTTCCGCCGCAGCTTGTGCTCGTCGACCATGTGGGACTCGTAGGTCTCCATGCCGTCCATCTCCACCACGGCCTGCATCATCGGGGTGTCGATGAAGCCCGGGCACAGCGCGTTGACCCTGATGCCCTGGCGGCCGTAGTCGATCGCCATCGACTTCGTGAGCAGGACGACACCGCCCTTCGACGCGTTGTAGGCCGAGCCGCCGGCCGTGCCCTCGATGCCCTCGATGCTGGCGAGGTTCACGATCGAGCCACGAGCACCGTCGACCGGAGCCTGGGTGAGCATCTGGGTCACGGCGTGGCGGCCGACGAGGAAGGTCCCGGTGAGGTTCACGTCGATGATGCGGTCCCACTCGGCGCGATCGATCAGGTGGACGGGGCCACCTCCGGCGACACCGGCGGCGTGCACCACACCGTCGAGACGACCGAACACGTCTACGGCGGTCGCCACGGTCGCGGCCACCGCGGCGTCGTCGGTGACGTCGCAGGCCATGGAGCGCACCCGGTCGGCGGGCCCGTCGATCGACGGCGACTCCAGGTCGCAGGCCACCACGGACGCCCCTTCCTGCAGGGCCCGTGCCGCGGTCGCCGCTCCGATGCCCGACGCGGCCCCCGTCACCAGCACCGTTGCGCCCGTCAATCGAGTCATGCAGTTCCCCTGGGTTCAGGCCCTCGCAAAGGCTGATAGATCTGGTGTGTCTACTACCGGCGAGTCGACGCACGACCGAGGGGATCCACTCATGGAGTTCGCGCTGTTCTACGAGATCCCGGTCCCGCGGCCCTGGAGCCGCGAGTCCGAGCTCGACGCCTACCACCACACGATCGAGCAGGCGCTGGCCGGTGAGCGGTTCGGGTGGGACGCGTTCTGGACCGTCGAGCACCACTTCCTCGAGGAGTACTCCCACTGCTCGAACCCCGAAGTGCTCTACGGCGCCATCGCGGCGCAGACCGAACGGATCCGCCTCGGCTACGGCGTGCGCCTCATGCCCCAGCCGTACAACCACCCGGTCCGCACGGCCGAGTCGACCGCAGTGCTCGACCTCATCTCACGAGGCCGCGTCGACGTCGGCACCGGTCGCTCGTCGACCCGCGCCGAGCTCGAGGGCTTCGGGGTGAACCCACATCAGACCCGGGCGATGTGGGCCGAGGCCATCTCGTCGGTGGTGACCTGCTGGACCGAGGACGAGGCGAGCCTCGACGGCGAGTTCTGGCAGATGCCCAAGCGCCGGGTCCTCCCCAAGCCGATCCAGGATCCCCACCCGCCGCTGTGGGGCGCGACGTCATCGGAGGACGGACACCGCCAGGTCGGCGAGATGGGCCTCGGCCTGTGCTCGTTCGCGGTGGGGGTGCCACCCGAGGAGGTGGCCCAGAAGATCGCCATCTACAAGGAGGCCGTCGGCGGGTGCACCGACCCGGTCGGCAAGTTCGTCAACCCCCGAGCGGCCACCTTCACGATGACGTTGTGCGCCCCTGACCGCGACCAGGCCTACGCCGCGGCGCGCGAGTCCTTCGAGTGGTACCCGAAGGCCGGCGCGCGACTGATCGCGTCGGTCGCCGAGTGGATGGACGAGAACAACCAGGACCTCGGCAACTACGGCTACGCCGGCGACCTCAAGAACATCGACGCCGAGGGCATGCTCGAGCTGTTGACCCTCGAGTACCTCACCGACTCCGGAGCCTGCGTGCTGGGGACGCCCGACGACTGCGTCGAGATGGTGGCCAAGTACGAGGCAGCCGGCGTCGACCTGTTGCTCTGTCTGGTCAACCCGTACTCGATTCCCCACGAGTCGGTGATGCAGACGATCGAGCTCATGGGCACCGAGGTCATCCCCAAATTCCGTTGACCCCAATACTGGCGAGAGCGCTCGGCTGAGGGCACCCGATCGCCGGTTACGCCGTACGATCGGCACATGGAGGACCGGATCTCGGCGGGGGTCTACTGCGAGTTCTCCGACCTGTTCCCGATCGCCTATCGCCAGGAACGCTCGCCGACGGTGCTCGCCCGGCCCGGGGTGCACGAGGCCCGGATGTGGGTGAACACCGCACCACAGCGCGACGACCTGCCCCGTCGGCTCCCCGAGGCAGGCCTGCTCGCCACCTTCGAGGTCGACGCCGAATTCCGGCCGCCGTCCGTCGTCGACGGCGTGCGCGGACACCACTTCGTGCGCACTCCCCGCCCGGGACAGGGCCGGCTCACGGGTCGACCGACGCTGGGGCTGCTGATCGTGATGATCTCGCCGAACGATCCCGACGCCGCGCAGGAGCTGCGCGACTGGGGCGACTTCGTGCACCTGCGTCACATCGCGGCGACCGGGGTACCTGGGTACACGATGATGACGCCATACGAGTCCGCCCGCCATGACGAGCCCCGCTTCCTGCACCTCTACGAGATGGACACCTCCGATCCCGAGGCGGCGTACGCCACGATGACCCCGCTGGTGGCGGACCGGCTCGGCGGGCCGGACAGCGACCGGTTCCGTGAGTGGGCGTGGCACCCCCAGCTGCGCATCGAGTACGTGAACACCTTCGCCCTGGTGGAGGGCTGAGGTGGCGGCTGGGCCCGAGACTGGGGATGGCGCTGGGATGGATAACGTCGACTCGCTGAGCGCGGTGATCGCTCGGCAACGGGCCTGTCGCACGTTCAGCGAGCGGCCCGTCGACGAGGCGGTCCTCATGCGGATCCTCGACGCGGCTCGGTGGGCGCCGAGCGCGCACAACAGCCAGCCGTGGGAGTGGGTCGTCGTGCGCGACGCGGCGACGCGCGCCGCGATCGGTGGCATCGCCACCCGACTGTGGGAGCAGGTCGACGCGGAATGGCGGGCGCAACACGTCGACCCACGCCTGGACCGTGATGTCGAACGGGGCGTGCTCGAGCTCGCCGCCGCGCCGGTGTTGATCGTGGTGTGCGGCGACACGTCACGCTGTGACCGTCGGTCGCTCGCGTCGTCGGTGTTCCCCGCCGTGCAGAACCTCCTGCTCGCTGCGACCGAGGCCGGTCTGGGCTCGGCCCTGACGACGCTCGCCACGTACGACGTCGCGCTCGGGGAGCTGCTCGGCCTGCCCGAGGGGGTGGTGCCGCTGGCGGTGGTCCCCGTCGGCCATCCCGCCCGCGGGCTCGGACCGCCCCGGCGGGATCCCACCGACGCCCACCTCCACCGGGAGCGCTGGTGAGCGGCCCAGACCGATCGGTGCTGCACCGGGCCCGCGTAGCGCGGCTGGATCATCGAGACCCGACGCGACATCGGCGGGCCTCGCCGTGGGTGGAGCGGCTGGCGTGGTTGCTCGACGAGTCGATCCCGCTGCCGGGTGGCAAGAGGACCGGCATCGACGGCGTGGTCGGCCTGGTGCCGGTGTTCGGTGACCTCGCCGGCTTCGTCGCCGGCCTGGTGGTGGTCGGGGCGGGGGCGCTCGCCGACGTCAGCGTGCCGACGCTGATCCGGATGCTCTGGAACTCGATGCTCGCCGCCGTGGTCGGCCTGATCCCCTTCGCCGGGGACGCCTTCGACATGATGTACAAGGCGAACACGCGCAACATCGCGCTGATCAACGCGGATCTCGCCGATCACGAAGGCACGCGGCGCCGCTCGATGTGGATGATCTTCGCGCTGACCGCGGCGTTCCTGATCACGGTGTGCGTGATGTTCGCCCTGCTGCTCGTCGGGGGCTACCTCGTCCTGCGAGCCCTGATCAACGCTTTCTGAGGGGCCCGTCAGCGGGTGCGGTCGTCTCGGAGGAGGACCTCTTGAGCGACGGTCGCGGCGTGGGTCCCGTCGCGGGTGAACAGATGGCCGATCGAGAGGCCGCGACCGCCGACGAAGGTGTGGCACGTGAAGTCGTGCAGGTGCCACTCGTCGGCGCGTAGGGGCCGATGGAACCAGATGGTGTGGTCGAGGCTCGCCGTGAAGAGGTGGGCGTGGATCACCTCCTCCGGCTCGGTCCCGATCGGATGGGCGCGCACCACGGCGTCGGTCGGTAGGTCGTCGCTGAGGTACGCCACCGCGGAGGCATGCAGCAACGGGTCGTCGTCGAGGCGCTCCCCCACCCGCATCCATGCGGTGGCCCGACCTGCCGCGTCTCGCTCCACCACCGGGGCTGCGTCCTGTGAGACGAACCGGCGATCGAGCAGTGGCGTCCACGACGAGCTCACCAACAGCTCGGGGTCGGGCACGCCGTGGGTCTTGGTGACCGACTCGACATCCGCCGAGTCCTCGTGTCGATGGAACGACGCCTCGAGGTTGAGGATCGCGCCGACCGCCTGGCGCGCCACGACCCGGCGCGTGCAGAAGGAGCGACCGTTGCGCAGCCGGTCGACCTCGTAGCGCACCGGCTCGTTGTGATCACCCCGACGGATGAAGTACGCCCGCAACGAGTGCACCTCGAGGCCGACGTCGATGGTCAGGCTCGCCGCCCGCAGCGCCTGGGCCACGATCTGGCCGCCGTAGAGCCCGCCCCAGGGGTAGCGAGGCCCGGCGCCGACGAAGGTGTCGGGACCGTGCGACTCGAGCGTGAGGATCGCCTGCACGCTCATCGGGGCAGCCGGATCCTCGGTCGCCATCTCGTCGGGTGAGCTCATCGCCGGTCTCCGATGAAGGGGAACCGGGCCCGAACCGCCGCTACGTGCGCCGCGTCGACCTCGGTCACCAACAAGGCAGGCTCCTTCGCTGCGGAGGCCAGCAGCTCGCCGAGCGGATCGATCACCATCGAGTCACCCGCGTACTCGAGCCCACCGCCGGAGCCGACCCGGTTCACCCCGACGACGTAGGCCTGGTTCTCGATCGCGCGCGCCATGAGCAGTGACCGCCAGTGATGACGGCGCACCTCGGGCCAGTTCGCCACGACCACGTACAGGTCGGTGTCGGCGGCGAGGGCCCAGAACTCGTCCGCGAATCGCAGGTCGTAGCAGACGAACAGGCTGACCCTGACGCCCTCGACCTCGACCGTGACGTGATCGGTGCCAGCCTCGTAGCGCTCGTGCTCACCGGCGTAGGAGAACGGGTGGATCTTGGCGTAGCGGTGGACCTCGCCCTTCGGGCCGCACAGGACCAACACATTGCGCGGCCGTGTCGCGTCGGGCGGGACCTCCGGGACCGACCCGGCCAGCCACAGGTCGTGCCGCTCGGCCTGCGCCGCGAGCCAGGTGCTCGTCGGGCCGCCCTCGGGCTCGGCCACCCGTTCGGGCTCGACACTGAAGCCGGTCGCGAACATCTCGGTGAGCACCACCAGTCGCGCCCCCGAGGCCGCGGCGGCCGAAACCGTCGGTTCCAACCGCGCGAACGTGGCGGGCGCGTCCTCCCACACGATGTCGTGCTGGATCGCAGCGATCTTCACGGCAGGCTCCTCGAGAGCGTGCCCGTCACGCCGGCGCACCCATCGCCGCGAGCCGCGAGACGGCCTCGTCGATGACCTCGTCGCGCTTGCAGAACGCGAAGCGCACGAGGTGCCGGCCCGCGTCGACGTCGTCGTAGAAGACCTGGTTCGGCACGGCCACCACTCCGGCCCGCGCCGGCAGCTCGCGACAGAACTCGAGGCCGTCGACACCTCCGACCGGGCGGATGTCAGCGGTCACGAAGTACGTGCCAGCCGGCTCGTAGACCTCGAACCCAGCAGCGCGCAGCCCCTCGCAGATCCGGTCGCGCTTGGCCGACAACGACGCGCGGAGCCCCTCGATCGCTGACTCGGGCAGCGCGAGCGCCGCCGCGATCGCGTACTGGAACGGACCGCCGCTGACGTAGGTCAGGAACTGCTTCACCGTCCGGACCGCCGTCACGATCGGTTCGGGGCCTGTCGCCCAGCCGATCTTCCATCCGGTGTACGAGAAGGTCTTGCCCGCGGACGAGATCGTGAGGGTGCGTTCGAACATCCCGGGCAGCGTCGCGAGCGGCACGTGCTCGTGGTGGTCGTAGGTGAGGTGCTCGTAGACCTCATCGGTGATCGCGAGCAGGTCGTGGCGTTGGCACACCTCGGCGATGACGCCGAGCTCGGCCCGGTCGAAGACAGTGCCGGTCGGGTTGTGCGGGGTGTTGACCAGGATGGCGCGGGTGGCGGGGGTGATCGCCCGCTCCAGCTCGTCGGGATCGAAGCGGTAGTCGGGCGGGCGCAGCGTCACCACCCGCCGGGTCGCACCGCCGAGGGCGATGCACGCCGCGTAGCAGTCGTAGTACGGCTCGAACGTGACGACCTCGTCACCGGGCCCGCACGTCGCCAGCAGCGCGGCGGCGATCGCCTCGGTCGCGCCGGTGGTGACGAGCACCTGGGTGTCAGGGTCGAGGTCGAGCCCGTAGTGGCGGCGCTGGTGCGCGGCGATCGCGGTGCGCAGCTCGGGCACCCCGGTGCCC
>DATEEV010000055.1:0-4064 GCA_035281005.1 Microthrixaceae bacterium
AACAACCTCGTACATCGGGGTTCCGAGTCGTTCGAGGAGTAGGGCGTCACGGTCGAGATCGTCGAGGAGGAGCTGCGCGCAGCCATCGCCCTCGGCCAGGCGCAGCACGTCGGCCTCGCACCGCAGTTTGCTTCGATCGCCAGGAACGCCGACCTTTAACACCGCCTGTGTCCCGGCAGAGGTCGTCGCCTCGACCACGAGCGCCGCGTGCCCACCGCGCAGCGTCGCGCCGACGGTCAGCGACCAGTCGTCCGCCAGCCGCTGCACGAGCGTCGGCAGGTCATCGAGCCACCCAGCGAACCCCTCGTTCAAGGCGTAGTTCCGAACCGTGTCGGGGATGTCGAGCCTCAAGCGATCCGTTCTAGCCCTTGGCCTCTGCCTCACGCGCTCCATCGACGCGGGGACCACGCACGTGACCCCCCTGCCCTGGAAGTGCCGAATGGTGTCGCCGTCCCGGCGATCGGGGGACGCGGCCGCACGATCCGCTCGGCTGACCTGTCGAGTACGCCGCGCATCGCGAGCACTCCGCGTGACGGGTTGTAGGCGTCACTGAGTTCGTTGTCGGGGCACCAGTCAGCCCTCGTAAGCGGCTGCCACCTTCTTCGGCACGCACATGCGCCACGCGTCGACGAGCAGCTCCCGCAGCTCGTCGACGTCGATGGCGTCGAGCCGGACGCAGACCCACCGGTACCGCAGATCGGAGGGGCGCGGCATCAGGAATTTGTCGGGCTCCGATTCCACGAGGGCCTCCCGCTCCTCCTTCGGGAAGCCGAAGCCCATGATCGTCTCATCGCGGGAGAACGCGGCATAGACGATGCGGCCGACACGGAACTTCACCCGGTCGCGCACCAGCGCCTCGTAGGAGCGCGGGAGCGTGTTGGCGATCACCCTGGCATCGTCGATGGTCACCCCCATCGGCCGTGCACCACATCGGCGGTGAGTTCGTCGGCGAACGACGTGAGCGTGGCGAGAAGGCCAAGGTCGTCATCGGTCGGTCTGGATAGTGGCCGCAGGCGCTCGGTTTCCACACCAGTGAGACGGCCCGCTGGGTCCGAACTCATCGACGCACGGGACCCCAGCCGGTCGCGTCGCGGGCTGGCGAACCCCCGCAGCGCGCCGTCTGATGCACACCCGGCGGTCAGGGACAGTTCCGGGGGGCGTCAACATATGTTGACGTTGGGCGCCGATGCAGGTAGCGTCGAATGGTGGACATCGAGGCGAGCGCCCGCAAGCACGATGTCTCAGATGACGACATGCTGCACGCAGTACGCAATCACTGGCGAGCATTCGAGACCGACGACCCGGCCGTCACGATGTACATCGGCCCCGCGACCATTGCGGAGCCACTTGAGGTCGGCATGTCGATGACGACGAGGGCATCGCCGTAGTTCACGCGATGCCGCGCGAGCCAAGTTCCTGGAGGGATGGTGGAGACCGTGAGCAAGAGCCGAGCAGAACGAGCAGCGGCACTCGAGGCGTGGGCAGACTCAGTCGACCCCGCGGACCTCCGCTCCGCGGACACCGACTCACTTCGCCACATCGCCGAACTCGTCCAACAGCGGGATCAGGTCGATTCAGAGCTTGCCGAGTCCGTGCTGGCAGCCCGAGCTGCCAAGCGATCCTGGTCGGAGATTGGCGCCAGGCTCGGAGTCTCGAAGCAGGCGGCGCAACGCAAGTACGGAGCGAGGACACCTGCCTGACGGCAGTCGCCCGACTCCGCGGGACGTTGTATCGGAGCCGGCGATAGAGGGCAGCCGGTGGTTCCCCACCTCGCCGGGGCAGTCTTCCTCATGGCGGGGCCAAGATCATCGGCATCGAGTGACGCTCGTGGGGAGCCAAGGATCTTCAGTCGTTGCAGCTCTCCATCGTCATCCAGGTTCGTTCGCCCGGCTTCAGCACAAGTGAGATCTTGAGTGATTCGCCACCGATCCCGCCCGGATAGGCGCGGTAGAGCGTGGAGCCGTCGGCAACGGCGAGCGGTTCGGGCGGGGCGAGTGGCGCGTCGCTTGGTGTGCCGGTGCGAGTCGCATACTGACGTTGGTAGGCATCGAAGACGGCGAGCGGATCGCCGGTCACCTCAATGGTGAGCGCGGTGCCTTCGCATCCGCTCATGCCGAGGGGGCCGGCCGGCAAACTGCCGTCCACTATCTCGATGCCGTTCATATATGGCCAGTTGTCGGGAATCTCCTCGCCCGCCCGGACCACGGTGGCCCAGTTGTCGGGAAGGATGGGAGCGGGGCCAGCAATGCCGAGGCGGGCGGGGAGCGCCGAACGCGCGATCTCGAGGGTCGAATACTGCAATGTCAGCTGGTTGACGAACGCCGCTGGCCCGATCGCCCCGCGGTCAGCTTGGACCGCCATAGTGATGGGCGCACCCTCGGTGCCCCCTGTGGCGAGTGCCGCGCAACGGTATCGGCCTGCCTCGTTGACAACGTATGGCTGCGGGTCGGTCGTGCAGGTAGCTGTCGTCAAACCTGCAAGTGACGTCGACGGGGCAACGGGAATACGCGCGAGGCCGAGATTGGCGGCCTGCCTCATGTATGCCTCTACCGCTGCCTCGGGATCATCGTCAATGAGGAACGTCGCGACCCAGCCGTCGTCCACGACCGGCTCGCCATTGAAAAAGTGACTCACGCCAATGGGCATCACCTTGCCGATGAGCGTGGTGCCCTCAGCCACCGCGAGCCCGTTAGCGAGTGGGTCGCCGGCGGCCGCAGCCGAGCGGATGCTGAATTGTTCGGTCGGATCGACAGTCTTCGCCGGGCTCGCGGTGGCATCGTCGCACGCGCTGACCGAAACCATGGTCATGATCGCGACGAAGACTCCAGCAACCAGCGGTCGCATAAGGTGATCAACGTACCTGTACGCCGTGGCCGCAGTGGCTCGCTCGTTTCAGAGTCGACCCAGCTGATCCGCCGGCGCAAGTGCTGGGTGGTGTCACGGGCCCGGCGATCGGGGACATGCGTCGAGGCAGCGCGTGTTCTGTGCGGCCCGACTGCCGGCCGCAGCGACGAGACGATGGCTGACGCGGTCGCCTGCCGCGATGAGTCCGCGTTTCGCCGCCCGTCCTAGGTGGCGTCGCCGTGGTCCCACAGCGAGCAGCGCCAGCTGACGCCCGAGGAAAGGACATGGCAAATGCGAGAGCTTCTGGTCGATTTCATCACGTCCCTCGACGGCTACGCGTCGGGGCAGGGGTGGCCTGGCTTCTGGGGCCTCGAGGGGCCTGAGTACCTTGCCTGGCTGGGCGAGCAGCCCGAGGTCACGTACCTGATGGGAGCGAACACTTACCGGCTGATGTCGGGATTCGCCGCGGGAGGCGTTCCAGCGGGACAAGACGAGTTCACCGCCGACGAGGAGGCGTCGGTCGACGAACTCACGCGAGCGTCCAAGGTGGTGTTCTCCGCCTCGCTCCCCGAGCCGCTCACGTGGGCCAACTCCACTCTCGTGCGCGATGACGCGGTCGAGGTGGTGCAGACGATGAAGGAGAGTGCCTCGGGTCTCATCAGCACGATCGGCAGCGTCAGCCTGTGCCAGTCGCTGCTGCGAGCTGGACTCGTCGATCGCTTCCGGGTCGTGATGTTCCCGGTGATCACCGGCGCCACGGGAGAAGAGCGCATCTACGACGGCTATCCGGACGTCGCGCTCGAGATGACCGACCACCGCACCTTCGACGGTCGCATCCAGATGGTCGAGTACCGGCCCCGTGTCCTCGACCACCCACCGCTCTCCGCTGCGTGAGGTCGCCAGAACCCAGGTAGGAAAGGTGCCGGCGTGGCCGATCCGACCCTTCGCGTGGAATTCAGTCGTCGCTCGGCCGGGCGCGCCGGAGTCGCCAGTTCTGGCCGACCCGCCAGCCCAGCGACGCCAGGACGATTGCGACCAGCGTCCAGATCAGGGCAAGGACAATGTTGGCGACGGTCACTCGCTCGTTCTCGATCATCAACGAGCCGAAGAAGCCCATCGCGATCATCAGGACAGCGGTGACCGCACACGCGATCGTGGTCGTCCATCCTCCGTTGTCGTTCCCACCATCCACCCCGACGCACGGTAGGCGTCGAACAAGA
>DATEEV010000056.1:0-3832 GCA_035281005.1 Microthrixaceae bacterium
TCGGCATCGAGGTCGTGGCGTGCGAGCTGGCCTCCCTCGCCAGCGTGAGAGCGGCCGCCGACACGCTCGTGTCGCGCGGCGAGGCGTTCGACGTCGTCGTCGCGAACGCGGGCGTGATGAACTGTCCGTTCGGCCAGACCGTCGACGGGTTCGAGACGCACTTCGGCACCAACCATCTCGGTCACTTCGTGCTGGTCAACCGCATCGCGCCACTGATCCGAGACGGCGGGCGCGTCATCACGCTGACCTCCCTCGCGCATCACGCCGCCGACGTCGACCTCGACGATCTCGGGTTCGAGGCCGAGCCCTACAGACCCTTCCTGGCCTACGGGCGGTCCAAGACCGCCACCGTTCTCTTCGCGGTGGAGCTCGACCGACGCCTGCGCAGTCGGGGCGTCCGCGGCACCGCCGTGCAGCCCGGCGGGATCCGCACTCCGCTGCTGCGGCACACCACACCGGAGGTGATGCAGGAGATGTTGCAGCAGGTTCACTCACAGCGGCGCACGAACGATTCCCACGACGGACCACCACCGGTGAAAACCGTCGAGCAAGGGGCCGCCACCACGGTCTGGGCCGCCTTCGTCGCCGATGCCGATGAGGTGGGTGGCCGCTACTGCGAGGACTGCCACGTCGCCGAGGTCACCGAATCGGAAAGCGACGGTGCCCGGCCCTACGCCGTCGACCCGGAGCGAGCGCGGGCGCTCTGGGCGAAGAGCGAAGAACTCGTCGGAGAGCGCTTCTGATGACGCAGCCTCCCCGGATCGCGATCTACGGCGTCGGTCAGTACGGCTCGCTCATCACGCGACTCGCGGTCGCCAAAGGGTGGCCCGTCGTCGCCGCGTTCAACCGCGCCGGGCCCAAGATCGGACAGGACCTCGGCCAGGTGGCGGGTCTCGGCCGCGACCTCGACGTGGTCGTCCAGGACAACGAGAGCGGTGACTACGCGAGCCTCGACGCCGACATCGGCGTGGTGACGCACCTCGACCTGCTCAGCCTCAACATGGACGCCTACCGGCGGTTCATGGGCGCAGGTCTGAACATCGCCTGCCATGGCGGCCAGTCCTACCTCCCCCAGACCAACGATCCGGAGCTCGCTGCGGAGATCGAAGCACTCGCCGTCGCGAACGGCGTCACCTTCACCGGAGGCGGAATCTGGGACATGTCCCGCATCTGGGCCGGGGTCCTCACTGCAGGGCCGTGCACCGACATCACCTCGCTCCACCACAGCAGCCTCACCGATCCGGAAGGGCAACTCCTGACCCTGACCCGCGGGTCGGCCTTCAACCGCCCCCCGGAGAGCTTCTACGAACGGGGGCTGGACCAGAGCCCCGTGCTTCTGGCCCACAAGGCGATCCCCGAACTGGTCCTGGGGCGGCTCGGCTACACCGTCGCCGAGTCGCGAGCGGCGGCCGAGCCCATCGTCTACGACGAACCGGTGCCGACCCGGTTGGTCCCCGAGGGACGCTTCGAGGCCGGCGTGTGCGTCGGCGTGCGCACGCGTCTGGAGGTCGCGACCGAGGAGGGGGTTGTCGCCACGGCCCTGATCGAGCAACGCATGTTCCTGCCCGGTGACGTCGAGCACATGACCTGGGAGGTGCAGGGCACGCCTCGGAACCGCGTACGCGTCGAGCGCCTCGATTCGGCACACGCCACCGCCGGGAACCTGTTCAACCGGATCCCCGACATCATCGCGGCGCCGCCGGGCATCGTGCCGGTCACCGAGCTCGGCCCACTGCGCCCCTCGACTGGCCTCTCAGCAGGGGGCGCGAAGTGAGCGGGCATCGGCTCGAGCGGTCCGTCGACGAGCTGCTGGCGCAGTCCCGAGCCGTCGTCGGGATCGAGGTCGCCGACGACGACATCGTCGAACCACTCACCGTGCTGCACCACGCGTTGGACAAGGAGCGAGCCCAGCTCGATGCCGAAGGCGCACGAGCCTTCGAGGAGCGGATCCTGCGCCTCCTCGTCAACCGCCTCCGCATGCAGCGCGACCTCGACCGCCACCCGGAGATCGCTCAGCAACCGATCCTCGGCCCGGTCATCGTCATGGGCACAGCGCGATCCGGCACCACGAAGTTGCAGAAGGCGTTGGCGGCATCGGGCGACTTCAACGTCCTCACCTTCTGGAAGAGCCTCAACTGGGCGTCGGTGAGCGGCACCCCGAACGAGGCGGTCGAATCACGGATCGCCGAAGCCGACGCCTTCTGCCACTGGTTCGACCAACGCTCGCCCGAGGCGAAACTCGGGCACCCCTTCGCGGCGCTCGAGCCCGAGGAGGACGGCCCTTTGGCCGAAGGATGCTTCGTCACGTCCAACTTCGTCGGCTACGCCGAGGTGCCCGGCTACGCGGCGTGGCTCGGCCAACAGTCCACGACCGCCGAGTTCGCGTTCCTCCGCAGTGCCATGCAGTACCTGCAGTGGCAGGAACTCGCCGACGCGAGTCGGCCGTGGCTCCTCAAGTCGCCGGCCTACACCTCCCGCGAGCTCGACGTCCTGGAGGTCTTCCCTGACGCCCGGTTCGTCATGGCGCACCGGTCACCCCTGGAGACCTTGCCGTCAACGTGCAAGCTCGTCGGACACTTTCGGAAGGCCTACGGCACCTCCACACCGGATCCGTTGCCGCTGATGGCCCATGCCGCCGCCAGCATCGACGCCCAGCTCGCCATCCGTCGAGCGCATCCCGACCTCCCCCTCCTGGACCTCCTGTTCGACGACATCACCGACAACCTCCCCGCGATCGTCGGCCGCGTGTACACGCACGCCGGTATCCCACTGCGCGAGACCGCCCGCGAGGAGATGGTCCGCTGGGACGAGGACAACGCCATGCACAAGCTCGGGAGGTTCACCTACTCCCTCGGGGAGATCGGCCTCGACGAGGCCACCGTCCGAGAGCGCATGGCGAGCTCGTTCGAGCTCCTCGGCATGGTCGAGGCCCGCAGATGGCAAGCCGCAGAGGAGAGGACCACCTGATGACCGACGGCGTGACCGCGCGAGGGCCAGGCGACGAGCTGCTCGTCGAAGCCCGAGGGCCCATCCGGGTCGTGACGCTGAACCGGCCGGGCGCCTACAACGCCACGAACGGTCCGTTGCACGCCGAGCTCGCCAACGTCTGGCACGACCTGTCCGACGATGACGACGTGCGAGCAATCGTCCTCACCGGATCCGGCACTGCTTTCTCCGCCGGCGGCGATCTCGACCTCCTCGACCGCATGGTCCACGACGCCGACCTACGCGCCGCCGTGATGGCCGAAGGGGCAGAGATCGTCCGCGCCATGACCGCAGTTCCCGTGCCGATCATCGCCGCCGTCAACGGCGCCGCCGTCGGGCTCGGATGCAGCCTCGCCTCGATGTGCGACCTCGTGGTCGTCGAGGAGCACGCCTACTTCGCCGATCCGCACGTCAGCCTCGGGTTGGTCGCCGCCGACGGCAGCGCGATCACCTGGCCACTGCTCACCAGCCTTCTCCGAGCCAAGGAGTTCATCCTTCTCGGTGACCGGCTGCCCGCCGCCGAGGCCGTCCAACTCGGTCTCGCCAACCGCCTCGTTCCCACCGGTCACGCGCTCCCCGTCGCGCTCGAGCTCGCCGAACGGCTCGCAGCGCTGCCACCCCAAGCAGTGGCCGAGACCAAGGCCGTGCTCAACGACGCGCTGCGTCGGGCCCTCGCAAGCGTGCTCGACGGCGCGATTGCCGCCGAAGCCGCTTCTTTCGATGAAGAGCCGTTCCGGGCCAACCTCACCCGGCTGCGCACACGGTGACCGCAGTGATCCAACCTCTGATGCTCCCGGCCATTCGTCTGCGAAAATGACGGAACCATGCAGCGCCACTCCCCCGCAAG
>DATEEV010000057.1:0-9775 GCA_035281005.1 Microthrixaceae bacterium
CCCGTATCCGCTGAGCAACGTGTTGCGTGACGACGTGGTCGGCTCGACCCTCGACCGCGACGAGGTGCTCGCCGCGGCCCCCCAGGCCGAGGACGGCTTGTTCCGGGTGCCGCCCGTGCTGGGAGAGGCGCCGTGAGCTCCCCCTTCGGGGACAGGGCCTCGGGGAACACGGCCGTGTCGATCGCCGCCGACGTCCGAGCCGGGCGCCGCAGCGCGACCGAGGTGCTCGAGGAGTCGCTCGCCGCGATCGAGGCGCGCGAGCCCGAATTGAACGCGTTCAACCTCGTGACCTCCGACGCCGCCCGCGAGTCCGCGGCCGACGTCGACCGTCGGGTGGCGGCGGGTCAGGACCCGGGACCGCTCGCCGGAGTGCCCATCGCGTTGAAGGACAACCTCTGCACTCGCGGCGTTCCGACGACCTGCAGCTCGCGCATCCTCGAGGGCTGGTTGCCGCCCTACGACGCCACCGTGGTCGAACGGCTGGCCGCAGCCGGAGCAGTGGTGGTGGGAAAGACCAACCTCGACGAGTTCGCGATGGGGTCGTCCACGGAGAACTCGGCCTTCGGTCCGACGAGGAACCCACACGACCCCACCCGGGTGCCCGGTGGATCGTCCGGCGGCTCGGCCGCGGCGGTCGGAGCCGGGCTCGTGCCCCTGGCCCTCGGTTCCGACACCGGGGGATCGATCCGTCAGCCGGCAGCGCTCTGTGGGGTGGTGGGCGTCAAGCCCACCTACGGACGGGTGTCGCGGTGGGGCCTCGTTGCGTTCGCGTCGTCGCTCGACCAGATCGGACCGTTCGCCGCCACGGTCGCCGACGCCGCGCTGTTGCTGGAGGTGATCGGCGGGCACGACGGTCGCGACTCGACGTCGATCCCGGAGCCGAGCCCGGACCTGGTCTCCCGACTCGGCGAGGGTGTCGACGGTCTGCGCGTCGGCGTGATCCGCGAGCTGAGCGGCGACGGCATCGACCCCGACGTCGCGGCCCGCACCCGCGAGGCGGCCGACGCGCTCGCCGCGGCCGGGGCGAAGGTCGAGGAGGCGTCGGTGCCCGCCGCGATCTACGGACTCTCGGCGTATTACGTGATCGCGCCCGCGGAGGCGTCGTCGAACCTGGCCCGGTACGACGGTGTCCGGTTCGGACTGCGGGTCGAGGCGCCGACCACGCCGGAGATGTACGACGCCACCCGGACCGCCGGCTTCGGCGACGAGGTGAAGCGCCGCATCATGCTCGGCACCTACGCGCTGTCGGCCGGCTACTACGACGCGTACTACGGCAGTGCGCAGAAGGTCCGCCGCCTGATCGCCCGTGACTTCGACGCCGCGTACGAGCAGTTCGACCTGCTGCTGTCGCCGACGTCGCCGACCACCGCGTTCGAGCTCGGCGCGAAGACCGAGGATCCCATGACGATGTACATGAACGACGTGTGCACGATCCCGTCGAACCTGTCGGGCCACCCTGCGGTCTCGGTGCCGTTCGGGGTGGGAGACGACGGCCTGCCCGTCGGTGTGCAGGTGCTGGCACCTGCGCTGGAGGAGGCCACGATGTTGCGTGCTGCGGCGGTTCTCGAGGTGGCAGGGCTCGAGGCCGCTGCGCTCGAGAAGGGATCGAAGGGAGCGGGGCGATGACGGCCACGACGATGGACACCGCGCTCGGGGCGACCGATCCCCAATGGGACACCTGGGACGTGCGCGACGGCTGGGAGACCGTGATCGGCCTCGAGGTGCACACGGAGCTGCTCACCGCGACGAAGCTCTTCTCGTCGAGCCCGAACCATTTCGGTGGCGAGCCGAACACGCACATCGATCCGGTGTCACTCGGTCTGCCGGGGAGCCTGCCGGTGCTCAACCGTCAGGCGGTCGAGCTCGCGATCCGCGCCGGGCTCGCCCTCGGCTGCAGCGTGCAGCGTTCGATCTTCGCCCGGAAGAACTACTTCTACCCGGACATGCCGAAGGACTATCAGATCAGCCAGTACGAGTTGCCGATCAACATCGAGGGGCAGCTCGAGCTGCCCGGCGGCAAGGTCATCGGGATCGAGCGGGCCCACCTCGAGGAGGACACCGGCAAGTCGACCCACGCCACCGGGGGCGAATCGTCGGGGCGGATCCACGACGCGGAGTACTCGCTCGTGGACTACAACCGGGCGGGAGTTCCGCTGCTCGAGATCGTCGGGCGCCCCGACCTCCGCTCACCCGACGAGGCCAAGGCCTACGTCTCCGAGCTGCGATCGGTCCTTGTCGCCGTCGGTGCCTCCGACGGCAAGATGGAGGAGGGCTCGTTGCGGGTGGACTGCAACGTCTCGGTCCGCCGGCGGGGTGACGACACGCTCGGCACCCGCTGCGAGATCAAGAACGTCAACTCCCTGCGCAGTCTCGGGCGGGCGATCGAGTACGAGGCCTCACGCCAGGTGGATCTGTTGGAGGCGGGTGAGCGGGTCCGGCAGGAGACGCGGCACTGGAACGAGGACGAGGGTCGAACCCTCACGCTGCGATCGAAGGAGGAGGCGACCGACTACCGGTACTTCCCCGAGCCCGACCTGGTCGAGCTCGATCCCGACCCCGAGTGGGTCGAGGAGATCCGCGCCGGTCTGCCGATGTTGCCTCGCGAGCGTCGGGCCGCGCTGACGGCGGAGCTCGGGGCCACGGCTACGACGGCCGCCCTGGTCGTCGAGCGGGGTCTCGACGAGCTGGTCCTCGCGGCCGCTGGTTCTGGTGGCGACGCCGGTCGGTTGTTGACCCACGCCGAGCACAACCTCTCCGATGAGCGCGCGGTGTCGCTCGACCCCACTCACTTCGCCGAGTTGACGACCCTGGAGGTGGGCGGTTCGCTGACCGCGACCCAGGCCAAGCAGGTGCTGGTCCAGATGGTGGGCTCGGGCCGTTCGCCGTCGGAGATCGCAGCCGAGCGCGGGTTCGAGTCGATGGACTCCACCGAGCTGGAATCGATCCTCGACGGGCTGATCGCCGCCCACCCCGACGACTGGGCGAAGTACACCGCCGGCGAGGACAAGGTGGCGGGGTTCTTCGTGGGCCAGGTGATGAAGGCGACCGGCGGCAAGGCCGACGGCAAGGCAGTGACCGCGCTCCTTCGGCAACGGAGAGGCTGAATCGTGCGGCGGGGAAGGGGTGCGACGACCGCGTGCGTCGTCGCGGCGATCGCCGCCTCCGCGCTCGTCGTCGGCGGGTGCAGCCGTCGTCAGGGTTCGGGTGGGGTCGTCGCCCCGGTCGTCACCTCCACCACGCTGCCGCAATCGGGCGACCTGAACGACCCGACGCTCAACGAGGAGGGCCCCGCCACGCCCCAGGGCCAATCACCGGATCAGATCAGGGCGAACTTCGACCGCGCCATCGCGGCCAGCGACTTCTGTGAGCTCATCGAGGTGATGAACACATCGCTGCCCGACGTGCAGGATCCGGTCGCCGTGGTCGACACCTATGCCCAGGTGGCCGAGAGCCTCGAGCAGGCGGCCTCGTTCGTCCCCGCCGAGTTGGAGGAGTCCTGGGTCGTCATCGTGGAGGCGGCCGACGAAGCGGCCATCGCCACGGCCCGGAGCGGGGGGGTCGTGAACGACCCGGCGCTCCAAGCCGCCTTCTCGACCGCCGAGTTCGACGCGGCCTCGCTCCGGCTCGACAACTACGACGCCGAGCACTGCGGGGACGGGTTGGATGGCTGAGCGATCTCCCACGTGGCGGCGCCCCCCGATGTCGCGCCGGCGGCGACGTCCCGTACCCTTTCCGCTCATGCGCCGGCTGGTCTCGTCCTCCTCCCTCGCGCGTCCCGCCTCTGGACGCGTCCTCGCGCTCGTGGTCATCGCCACGGTGGTGGTGCTCGTCGGCTCCGGGTGCTCCAGGACCACCGAGCTCGACACCGCTGCGATCACCACCACGGCGCCGCCCAAGGTGGAGGCCGATCCCCTCGACGACGACGTCATCGCCGCCGGCTCCGCCGGGGTGCAGCAGCTCCAGGACCTGCTGGACCGCCTCCTGGCATCGAACGACACCTGCACGATCCTGACCCAGCGTGACGTGCGGGAGAACCAGCTCGACCCCACCTTGTTCACCAGTTCGGCGGCCCGCGAGGTGCTCGCCCAGGGTCTGATCCAGGTGTTCGATCACCTGATCCGGATCTCGCCGGTGGCGATTCGCCAGCCGCTCGAGGACGAGAAGGCCGTGTTCACCCAGGTGCTGACCGTCGTGGATCAGTACGCGAACAACCCGAACGCGCCCGATGCGACCGAGGCGATCAGTGATCTCCTCGAGGCTCCCGGATTCGTCCAGGCCCAGGCCCAGCTCAACGTGTTCATCAACCAGAACTGCCTCTGAGCGAACGCGCAGCTGCGGCGGAACGCCGTCAGCCCCCCGGCGATCACCGCAGCCGCGATCAGACCGCGGCGACGACCGTCGCCTCCGTCCACCGGTCGCCCCGGACCCTCACGCCGAGCATGACCGCACGGAGCGCCATGAAGACCGTGATCGCGGCCCACAGCCCGTCGAGGCCGAGCCCGCTGGTCCCGAAGTACCAGGCCAGAGGGGCGAAGCACGCGGTGGCGACCGTCATCGAGGCGGCGAGGAACCGCAGGTCCCCGGCGCCGACCAGGATGCCGTCGAGCGCGAACGCGTAGGCATTCAACGGCTGGGTCGCCGCCACCCAGGCGAGGGAGAGGGCGGCCGCCTGGGTGACGGCGGCATCGTCGCTGAAGATGCCGGCCACGGCGCCTCGGCCGAACCACAGGACGACTCCGACGACCACGCCCACCCCGAGTGACCAGCGGAGGATCCGCCGCCCGATCCGGCGCGCCTCGACGCGGTCGCCCCCGCCGAGCGCATGGCCGACGAGTGACTGTCCGGCGACCTCGAGGCCTTCGACCAGGAAGGCGAGCGTGATCCACACCTGGAAGCCGATGGCGTAGCCCGCCAGCTCGTGCTCGCCGATCCGCGACGCCACCGCGGCGGAGAGCGCCACCGCCACGCGCAGCATCGCGGTCCGGACGAACAGCGGCCAGGCCGTGGCGCCGAGCTGGCCCAGTCGATCGCGCCGGGGTCGCCACGACTGACCGCGGCGCCGCGCCTCGCCGAGCACCAGCCGGACGAGCAGGACGGCGCCGAGCCACTTCGCCACGACCGTGCTCAAGGCCGAGGCGCCGACGCCGAAGCCGAGCGCGTAGATGGCCGTCACCTCCAGGACGAGGTTGACCATGACGGTCAGCAGCGAGACGAGCAGGGGCGTGCGGGTGTCCTGTCGGCCCCGGAGCGATCCCACGCCCGCCATGACGAGAAGGAATGCCGGAAGCCCGAGCAGGCTGATCGAGAAGTACCGCTCGGCCGAAGCGGCGACGGCGCCGTGCGCACCGAACCAGGACAGCAGCGTCGGTCCCAGCAACCACAGCACACCGGCGGCCGCCACACCGAGGGCGAGCGCCATCCAGAGCGCCTGCACGCCCTGGGCTGCAGCGTCGTCGCTGCGTCCTGCGCCCAACAGGCGGGAGGTGATCGCCGTCGTTCCGTACAGGAGGAACACGAAGATCGCGTGGCCGAGCCCCAGCGCGACCATCGCGATCGCGGCGCCGCCGAGCGCGTCGACCCCGAGGTGGCCGAGGATGGCGGTGTCGGTCAGCTCGTAGAGCGGCTCGGCAGCCAGCGTCGCGACGACGGGCAGCGCCAGCGCGAGGATTCGCCGATCGAGGGCTCGATTCGAGCCGGTGAAGGTGCCCGTGTCCGGCCCGGCCCCGTCCACCATCAGGTCAGTCTCCTCCCGAAGCACCAGCCGGGCGGGTGGTTTTCCGCCTACTTGACCTCGGGCGGCCTGACGTAATCTCCTGGCCATGGCGTCCCCGAAGCCGCGTTCCGGCCAGGTCACCGACGGTTACCAGCGTGCTGGGGCCCGAGCGATGTTGCGAGCGGTGGGCATGACCGACGACGACTGGGACAAGTCCCAGGTGGGCGTGGCGTCGTCGTGGAACGAGGTCACCCCCTGCAACATGCCACTCGATCGGCTCGCCAAGCGGGCCAAGGAGGGGGTGCGGGCCGCCGAGGGGTTCCCGATGGAGTTCAACACCATCGCGGTGTCGGACGGCATCTCGATGGGTCACGAGGGCATGCACGCGAGCCTGGTGAGCCGCGAGGTGATCGCCGACTCGGTGGAGACGGTGATGCACGCCGAGCGCCTCGACGCCCTGGTCACCTTCGCCGGGTGTGACAAGTCCCTGCCCGGGATGATGATGGCGATCGCACGCCTCAACCTGCCCAGCGTGTTCCTCTACGGCGGCTCGATCATGCCGGGGCAATGGAACGGACAGGTCCTCGACATCGTCTCGGTGTTCGAGGCCGTGGGCGCGTTTGCCGGCGGGACGATCGACGAGGCCGAGTTGGACGCCATCGAGCACAACGCCTGCCCCACCATCGGGTCGTGCGCGGGGATGTTCACCGCCAACACGATGGCATCGGTCGGCGAGGCGCTCGGGCTGTCGTTGCCGGGATCGGCATCGGCCGCCGCGGTCGACCGCCGCCGCGACGACTACGCGTACGCCTCGGGCACCGCGGTGATGCAACTGCTCCGCGAGAACATCCGTGCCCGCGACATCCTCACGAAGGGCGCGTTCGAGAACGCGATCTCGGTCGTCATGGCGCTCGGTGGTTCCACCAACGCCGTGTTGCACCTGCTCGCGATCGCCTGGGAGGCGCAGGTCGACCTCCAGCTCGAGGACTTCAACAAGGTCGCCGCTCGGGTGCCCCACCTCGCCGACACCAAGCCGCACGGGAAGTACCACATGTACGACATCGACCGGGTGGGCGGGGTGCCGGTGGTGATGGCCATGCTGGCGGCCGAAGGCCTGCTGCACCTCGACGAGGTGACGGTCACCGGTCGGACCATGGGCGAGAACCTCGCGATGATCGATCCGCCCCCGCCCGACGGCGAGGTCATCCACACCTTCGACCAGCCGATCCACGACCTGGGCGGCATCGCGGTGTTGCGCGGGAGCCTCGCTCCCAAGGGCGCGGTGGTGAAGGTGGCTGGGATCGACGTCGATCGATTCGAGGGTCGGGCCAGGGTGTTCGACGGTGAGGATCCCGCCATGGAGGCGGTCCTCGCGGGGCGGATCGAGCCTGGCGACATCGTCGTCATCCGCTACGAGGGCCCGAAGGGCGGGCCGGGGATGCGCGAGATGCTCGCCATCACCGGCGCGATGAAGGGGCAGGGCCGCGGGGCCGACGCCGCGCTGGTGACCGACGGACGGTTCTCCGGCGGCACGCACGGGTTCTGCGTGGGTCACGTGGCCCCCGAGGCGGTCGACGGCGGGCCCATCGCGCTGGTGGCGGAGGGCGACCGGATCGTGATCGACGTGCGGGGCCACACGATCGATCTCGACGTCGATCCCGCGGAGCTCGATCGGCGTCGGGCCGACTGGAAGCTGCCGCCACCTCGCTACACCTCCGGGGTCCTCGCCAAGTACGCGCGACTCGCTCGCGGCGCCGAGCGCGGCGCGGTCACCTCCGCCGAGGTCGAGGACGACTGACCAGCGTGTGGCGGGTAGGGCGAAGGGGGCGTGCTCGCCGTCTCGACGGCGGCCGGCACGACAGGTGCCGGCGTGACGCGCGCCGGCGCGACGAGCGGGGCCGCACCGACGGCAACGCCGGTGCCTGGGCGGCGGCCGCCGCGGTGCTGGGACTCGGCGCGCTCGGGTTCGGGGTGGTCGCGCAGCTTCGGGTCTCCGACCTCGAATCGCGACTCGACCAGATCGAGGTCGCGGCGTCGACACCCGTTACCGACGAGGCGGACCAACCCGACGTGACCACGACCACCCTCGAGGCCACGACCACCTCGGTGGCGCGGTTCCCGGAGAGCGAGGCCGAAGCCCGAGCCAGCGTGCTGCACGCGTACGACGTGGTGTTCGACGGCTCGTCGCCAGGGGAGCAGCGACTGAGGTTCATCGACGACCCGACGGGTGTCGAGGCAGCCTTCGCGGTGGCCGGCGGCGGTCAGTTCGCCGCGCAGAGCGCGGCGCTGCGCGTCCGTGTCGACGAGGTCACGTTCACCGACGCGGCCCACGCCACGGTGCGCTATGTCCTCATCAGCAACGGCGTCGCGCAGATCCAGCAGCGCATCGGCACCGCGGTCCTGGTCGGGGGCACGACCTGGAAGGTGACCCGCGAGACGGTGTGTGCCGATCTCGAAGCGGCAGGAGCGCCCTGTGGCAGCGTCTGACCGAGCGGGGGCACCGACCCGGAACTACCTGCCCGGGGTCGACGGCACGCGTGGTCTCGCCCTGTGCTTCATGCTCGCGTATCACGCGGGTGCGCGGTGGACTCCGGGTGCGATCTTCACGATCTCGATGTTCTTCACCCTGTCGGGGTACCTGATCACCGCACTGGTGCTCGAGGAGCACCGCCGCCACGACCGCCTCGACGTCCGCGGCTTCTGGCTCCGGCGGTTCCGACGGTTGATGCCGGGCGCGCTCGTCACGCTGGCGGCGGTGGTGGTGTTCGGCGTGCTGGTGGCCGACGCGACCCAACGCGCCTTCCTCCGGGGCGACGTGCTCGCCGCGCTCGGTTACGTCGCGAACTGGCACTTCATCGCGTCGGGCACGGCCTACCTCGAGAGCTTCCGGACCCCGTCGCCGGTACTGCACTTCTGGAGCCTCGCGATCGAGGAGCAGTTCTATCTGCTGTTCCCGTTGTTGGTGGCGCTCGTGCTCCGTCGGCGTCGCCGCCTGCCCCGGCTCTCCCACACCCACGTGCGGGTCCGCCTGGGCGTGGTCTTCGGCATTCTGCTCGCCGTGACCGCGGCGCTGCCGTTCGTCTTCGAGATGAGCAAGGACCGCATCTACCTCGGCACCGACACCCGGGCGCCGGAGCTGTTGGTGGGAGCGCTGCTCGCGGTCGTGATGGCCGGGCGCTCGATGGGCGAGGCGCCGAGTCGTCGTTGGGTTCGGGGCTCGCTCTCCGCGGCGGGGCCGATCGCACTGCTGGTGTCGATCGTGGTCTGGTTCACGGTGCCGAAGGACGCAGCGTGGATCTACCAGGGAGGTTTCGCCGCGTACGCACTGCTGTCGGCCGTGCTGGTGGCGGCGGCGGCCACACCCGGTAACCCGATCGCGGTGTGGATGTCGTGGCGGCCCTTCCGTTGGCTCGGTGAACGGACCTACGGCATCTACCTCTTCCACTTCCCGATCTTCCTGTGGTTGACCGAGCAGCGGACCGGGCTGAGCTTCTGGCCCTTGCTGGCGTTGCGCGTCGGCTTGACGCTCACGCTGGCGTCGGAGTCGTATCGCCTGATCGAAGGACCGATGCGCTCGGGCCGCACGCTGTTCCACCAGCCGTTGCGGCGACTGGCGCCGGTCACTGCCGCGGTGGTCGTGGTGTCGCTCATCGTCACGACGACGGGCATCCAGTCCGGCACCGTGATGGCGGCCGCGGAGAACCCGGAAGCGCTGCGGGTCAAGGCCGGTCCCGACGCGGACCTGTCGCCGGTCGTGCCGGTCGGCCACTCCGGCCCGGCGACCACGACCACCACACCGCCGCCGACGACCTCCACCTCGACGACGCTCCTCGCGCCGCCGACGACGAGCACACCGCCCCCGAAGGCTGGTCCGGGAGGGCTCACCCCGAAACCACTGCTTCGGCCCCAACGCAAGCTCCGCCTTCTCATCCTGGGCGACTCGACGGGGGTGTTCCTGGCGTACGCGCTCGCCGGGTGGAACGGTCGGGCCGAGATCTTCGACGTGTCCAGCTACGCGTTGATGGGTTGCGGGCTCGTGCGGGGTGGCACCGAGTTCGCCAC